>JAIOPF010000157.1 GCA_021414045.1 Deltaproteobacteria bacterium
GGAGACCACGTCGAATTCCGCGGCAACCCGGTGCACGTCCGCGGCTACCTCGACCGCTTCTTGTTCAACGCCGCGCAGATGGAAATGCCGGTGGGCCGCCTCAGCGGAGGCGAGCAAAGCCGCCTCTTGCTGGCGAGACTGATGCTGAGACCCGCCAACGTGCTGGTCCTCGACGAACCCACCAACGACCTCGATATCGCCACCCTCGAAGTTTTGCAAAATTGCCTCTTGGATTTTCCCGGCGCCGTTCTGCTGGTCAGCCATGACCGCTACTTCATGAACGCCATCGCCAACCGCATCCTGGCTTTCGCGCCCCAAGGCACCACGGCCGAAGGCGAGATCGTCGCCTTCGCCTCCCTCGACCAATGGGAAGCCTGGCACGAAGGGCTCGAAACCAAGGAAGAAGCGGCCAAGGCCGCCGCGAAAAAATCCGGCGCCGCCCCGTCCGCGAAGAAAAGGAAAATGAGCTATAACGATCAGCGGGAATTCGATGGGATGGAGGCGAAAATCCATCAGGCCGAGGCCCGCCTCGAGGGCCTGAAGTCCGAGCACGGCGATCCGGCGAATTTCAGCAATGCCAAGCGGCTTTTGGAATTGAGCGGGGAAATCACCGCGCTGGAAACCGAGATCGAAGGACTCTACCGTCGTTGGGCCGAACTCGAAGCTCTAGCCTAGGGCCGAGCGGAGCCTAATCTTCTTCCTCGCCCAAGACGCCCCTATCGCGAAATTTCCTTTCGATTTCCACCAGGGGAGAGTTCACCTCGAAATAGTCCCGTGTTCCGGGCTCCAATCCCTTGGTTCGCAATAATTGCTTCAACGCTTGGCGAGCCATGCGGGCCTCACCGAAACCAACCTTCGTATCGAGCGACAAGCTATTGACCAAGGCCCCATAGGCATCGGCGGCCTTGATCCGTTTAGCGAGGTCATATTTGGCATCCGAATAGACCGAGCGAAGGCGCAAAGCCTCGCGATAGGTGCGGGGAGAATCAGGGGGAAATAGCCGCGGTTCCGCGAGCAAGATGCGATAGGCGCGATATAAACCGGCCCTATATTCCGAATCGATCCTCGGATTCCAGCACAAGTCCCAAAGCAGGCCGCTCGCCTCGATGCGTTCCGCGTCGGGGAATTTCAGGTGAGTGAACTGCTTGAAATAGTGATCCACGGCTGAGGCCTTCTCTTCCCTCGGGATTCGGGGATTATTCAGCAGTGTCTCGAGCTCCTTGCGGCGCTTTTTCACCCAACCTCGGGGCAAAGACTCCAGGTAATGGGAGGTGTTCCACCAATCCTCGGGTCCTTCTTCCTTCTCCAATCTAGCGGCGGCGGCCTCCGTGGAAATGACGACTGGAGCGACGTCTTCTTCCGATGTCGGATTCGGAGCCAGCTTTCTATCCCGATAATAGCGAAAGGCCTTCAGGCCCAAGGCGAAGGTCAATCCCACCCCCGCGGCAAGCAACAGGGGATTCTCGAGGGGAGAGGAGGAGGTCAATGAAATGGCACCAGGGGAGGCGAAGGCGCTCTTCTCCCCCAACAAGGCCGTAAAACCTAGACCCAAGGCAAGGGCCGCGGGGGTCCCCGCGGTTTTCATCCCCCGTGCCGAACGGATTTCACGACGCACCAGCGCATCCATCAATAACGGTTTTTGCCAAAGCGCGCTGGGCTCGCGCCCTTGCAACCAATCTCGAATCTCGGGATCGGTGGGCCGACGGCGGTAGCGACGGGAGATCTCCTCCACGAAATCCTCGTAGATTTCTTGGACCAATCTTTCAGCCCCCTGCCGGTCCATGGAGAGACCCATCGCATCCATATTTCTAGAGAATCGCTCGGCAGCGAGATCGTCCAAGAAATAGCGAGTCCCTTCGACTTGGAAACTCAAGCCCCTCAAGCGAAAGGCCAATCTCCCCGACAGGGTAGAATCGAAAATCTCCCTTTCAAGCGGGGGATGCAAGCGCAGGAGATTTTCCAAGGAGGGAACCGCGGACTCGGAAATTCTCTGTGCATAGAAAAGCGCGGCATCGCTCTGCCTCTCGAAGCGAACCGCGAAACCTTGTCCCAGTGCCCTTTGCACGTAGGGGAACTCTTCCAATACCGTGAGCGCCTGGGCGTTCTTGTCTTGAAGCGACTTGGCGGTCAACACAGCCGCGAACTCTCCCCTCGGCGCCAAATGAGAGAAAACCTTCCGCAACATCGGAAAAAGCCTGCCGTCGTGGTGGGCATGGGGGCCAAAAACCGAGAGGATCAAGTCGAATTCCCCCTCGATCTTCGACTTCAATAAATCTCCCTCGTAATGACGATCGATCCCTCTTTCGGTGGTCGGGTAACGGTCGAGGGTCTCGACGCGAACGAGGTCTCCGAATCGCTCTTTCAATTCCCGCGCCGCGAGTCCCTTGCCGCTACCGAGATCCAACACGCGCAATGGAGCGTTGGACTCCGCCAATCTCCCCTCGATATTCCTCACCAAATCGCCCATCAAGGTGAGGGAGAGAATTTCCCGATATTGTTTGAGTCCGCGATCCAGGATGTAGCCCTTTTCGGCCGCCTCGATTTCCTGGGCGGTGACGGACGATTCCATGGGTTTCGAAGCGACGGACATCGCCACCGAAGGAAATCTAGAAAAATTGGGCAGGTGAATTTCTTCCGCGCTCGCTTCACAAGCGATCTGGAAGGCACGAAATTTCGCCCCCAATATTTTCGTTCCGAGCCTCCCTCCGACACCAAGACTGAATAGGGAAGCCAAGGAATCCATCGCCCGCGAGGCGCCGTCGGTGCGAGGGCGCCATCCTAGTTCTTCCTCGATCTCATGGCTCAAATAGAGGCCGGCAAATGAAAAGGCCTGAGACAAGGCGGGATTCCCCCCCGGAAAAATCCTGCCTCCGAAGGCACCGAACATTTTCAAGCTGCCCAAGGTCAAGACCGCGGAAGCGAGATCCCTGGCGAGAGGTGCCTGCGAAACCTCGCCGCCCAACCATTGCGCGGCACGCGCGCTCAGAGCGAAAGCCGGAACCTCCGCGGCGAATCCCGTCGTCGTCGCCAGCGCCTTGGCCCCAAACCCTCGGCTATACCAGGCGGCGGACTCCAAGGAGGCAAGGCGACCGTAAGTGAAGGCCTTCGTCACTCCGGCTAGGGTCGAGGCGAAGATCATCGGCACGATGGTCTTGGGATCGCAGGCGTCGCGTGAAAAGCGCCGCGACAGGGATTCGAATCGGACTCCAAAAGAGCCAAGTCCCAACAAATTGTCGAAACGGATTTTCGCGGAGTCTCGCAGGCTAGGAAGGTCGGCATCGGAGGCCAGATGCGCATAGATCTCGAGCGCGGCTTCGGGACGGATTTCCTCCAAACGTCCCGCGAAACCCAAGAGGCCCGCGGAGCGCAGCTCGGCGTCGTCCTCTTGGAGGAGATTCGCGAATTCAGTTTGATACTTCCCCTCTAAGCTTTGGGAAAACTTCGGAATTGTGCCCATGCCTCTGCCTAATACTGAATCTATGGGGGCCTTATCGTGAGGGATTCCCAATGGTTGTGGAGGATTCCCAAACGCGCTAAGAGGGCCTCATGGCCCCAGCCACCCTTACCCGACGCCGTTTTTACGCTATTCTCGGCCTCCTGTTGCTATTTTTGCTGATAGCCATGCTGCTCGGCCTGATGGTCGGCGGCGGGGCCCTCGATCTTCGAACCGCCTGGAACGACGACTCCAGCCCCGATCACGATATTTTGTCTCGGTGGCCTTCGTTTCTTCTCTCGCCTCGCTGCTACTGATTTACTGGATCGCCTCGACGAAGGGGCGCCTGCCCGTCTACACCTTATTGCTGACCGGCGTCATCTTCAACGCCTTCAGCTTCGCTCTCATCATGTTCATCAATTCGCTGGTCAGTTTCGAGCAGGCCCACCGGATCTGGTACCTGATGATCGGCTCCCTCGAGGCGGAGAGTTATCGCAAGGTCGCGGTCGTCGGCGCCTTCGTGCTGTCCGGCTTCGTCTTGCTCTTCCTCCATGCGGGCAAGATGAACCTCATGGCGCTCGGCGACGAGAACGCCCAATATCTGGGCCTCGACGTCGAAAAATTCCGCCGGCATATTTTCTTCGCCGCCTCGTTGATGATAGGAGCGACGGTGAGCCTCTCGGGCCTGATCGGCTTCGTGGGTCTCTTCGTCCCGCACATGGTGAGATTGCGCCTCGGTTCGGACCACCGATTGCTGCTGCCCGCCTCGGCGCTTTTCGGGGCCGGATTTTTGGTGTTGGCCGACCTGCTCGCCCGCACGGTGCTCAGCGGCGCCACCTACCAGACCCAATTGCCGGTGGGAGTCATCACCGCCCTGATCGGCGGTCCATTCTTCGTCTACCTCGTCAAAAAACCTTCGAGCCGGGGGATGTGGTGAATAAGATCTACCGGCTCCGCGATCTTTCCCTGTCCTATGACGACAAGCCCGTCCTGCGCGGATTGAATTTCGAGATCGCGGAGGGGGAATTTCTCGGATTGCTGGGCCCCAACGGCTGCGGCAAGACGACGCTCTTGAACCTCTTGGCTGGGGTCTTGCGACCTAGCGACGGAGAGATTTTTTTGGCGGAAAAAAATCTTCGCGATTATTCAAGGCGCGGGGTCGCGAGAATCGTCTCGGTCCTGCCCCAAGAGACCTTCGTCGACTTCCCCTTTTCCGCTTTGGAAGTGGTCTTGATGGGGCGTGCGCCCTACCTGCGGCGTTTCCAATGGGAAGGTCCGGACGATCTCGAGATCGCCCGCGAGGCGATGCGGGCCACCGATTGCCTGGATTTCGCGGAACGCGACATCCGCCTGCTCTCCGGCGGCGAGCGCGAGCGCGTGCTCTTGGCCCGAGCCCTGGCGCAGCAACCCAAGGTCCTGCTTTTAGACGAGCCGACCACCCACCTCGACCTGCAGCACCAAAGCGAAATCTACCGCCTGCTGAAACGACTGCACCATGAGCAGGGATTGACGCTGCTCGTGGTCCTTCACGACCTCAACTTCGCCGCCTCGGCCTGCGAAAGGATCCTGATGCTATCCGGCGGCGAACTCAAGGCCGACGGCGCTCCCGCGGAGGTCATGCGGGCCGACACCATCCGCCAGGTCTTCGGCGCTGAAGTCACCATCGGCACGGACGCGCGCAGCGGAAAACCCTTCTTCTTGCCCGCCTTGCCTTGACCAGGGGCTAGCGCTGGACGCGCGCGACTTCACGTTGTAATTTCAATCACCGTGTCCCGCCCCCTCACCATCGCCGTCGTCGTCTCGCTCGTGATCCATTTCCTTTTGGGTCTCCTGCTGCTTTGGTTCCACCTCCGACCCAATGGGCATGCGGTGAATCTGGGGGAATCCGGGGGCGTCGTGTGGTTCAACCTCAATCCCGGCGGTTCCGGAACCGGCGGGGAAGGCGGTCTCGGGGCGCCTGAAGCGGTGGACCCCAAGGCAGGAATCCCCCGCACGGACGCGACGCCCACACAGCCTACGAAACCCAAGGCCCCCGCGGAAACCGATATGGGACCGAAAAAAGTCGAATCCCCTCCGAAAAAACCGGCGAAGCTCCGCGTCACCCCCGCCTTGCCCGAGGAGGCCGCGCCGCCGAAGGCACCCAATGAAAAAAGTCCTGCGGCCGCGGGATGGCAAGGCCCAGGACAGGGAGATGAGGGCGGAAATAAAACCGGACCGGGCGGCGGAAGCGGCCCAGGACTGGGACAGGGAGAAGGCGGAGGCCAAGGCTTCGGAAAAGATCCCGGCGGCGTGGGCCTCCCCGGCACCGGAGGATCGGGAAATGGCGGCGAGGCCTCCTCGATCTTGGCGAAAATTCGGCAAAAAATCGCACGCGCCAAGCGTTATCCTCGCCAGGCGCGATCCGAAGGCGTCGAGGGAGTTTGCGGCCTGAGTTTCGAAATCAGCCCCGACGGCTCGGTGGCTTCGGCGACGATCACCAAGAGCAGCGGCTCTAGCCTCCTCGACGAGGAGGCCCTGGCGACGGTGCATCGCGCCGCGCCTTTTCCCTATTATGCGGGCCCGATTCGGTTTAGCCTACGCTTCAGCCTGAACGACGCACTTTAGTACCGACGTTATGATCCAATTTCCCAAAGACCTCGAAGATTTCCTGCTCTCCTACGTCAAACGAGAATTCTATCGCGGCACGCGCCGCGCCTCCTTCGCGGATCGGCCCTTCATTCGCGAAGACTTGCTGTTTTTCTCCAAAGGCGTGGCGGATCTCTCCGAGCTATTCACCGCCGACCGGGCCAACCTTCAATCGGGATACCTGAACCAACCCCAATTCCGCGCCGGCTACATCCTGTATTTTTTGCCCATCAACTTCGCCAAGACCCGATTCGTCCTGGACCGATTTCCGGAAAAATTCTGGAAGCGCAAGACTTACCGCGTCCTCGACATCGGCTGTGGGCCGGGCTCGGCATCCTTGGCTTTTCTCGACGCCCTGAAAAAGAAAAATCCCTCGGCCGAGATCGAACTGGTCTTGGTGGAACAGAACGCCAATGTCCTCGCCGACGCGCAGCGCCTGCTGCGGGGCTTCGCCGGAAAATTAAAAATCGAGATCCGAGCCTTCCCGCTCTGGCTGCACGGTTTCCGTTTCCAGGGTGAGTACGATTTGATCTTGATGAGCCACGTCTTGAACGAGATGGTGAAATACTCCGCGCAAGAACGCTCCGAATGGCTGCTCCCTCGCCTGCAAGAGCACCTCGCTCCCGAAGGCATCGTCGCTCTCACCGAACCCGCCCTAAAGCGTCCGACGCGAGAGCTCATGGCCCTGCGCGACCACTTGATCGAAGATAAGGAATTTTGCGTCCTCGGCCCCTGCCTGCACGACGAGGTCTGCCCCATGCTGGCGGCCACCCGCAGCGATTGGTGCCATTTTTACCTCGATTGGGACGAGCCGGAATATTTGCAGGCCCTGGATCGCATGGTGAAGAACGACAACCATTTCCTAAAGGTCGCCTATGTCTTGCTGGGCAGGACGGCGGCCTGGAAAAAATCCCTACCGCGAGGCCGTGACACCTATCGCGTGGTCAGCAACCGCATGCAAAACCGCGAGAAGACCGAAGCCGTGCTCTGCGGGCCGCCAGGGCGACTCACCGTCTCGCGCCTCAACCTCGAGAAGCGCAAGGAAAACTCGGCCCTCGATAAGGTGCGTCGCGGCGATCTATTGCAGATTCAGGGTTGGGACCGGAAAGACTTCGAAGTGGGAAGGACCTTGCGGCTCAGCCCGAAGCAGGTCTTGAAAATTCTCCCTTAACGGCGTCGCGCAGGCTTCTGGATGGGCTTCTTCGCGGCCTTCTGTTTCTTCATCAGGCCCGCCGCATCGGAGCGGAGCTTCTCGATCAATTTCTGAAAATCGTTCGGCGGCTTCGAATTGAAGGTCATCTTCTTATTGACGACGGGATGACGGAATTCGAGATGGGCCGCATGCAGGGCGTGGCGCGGCAGGACGGTCTTGCTTCCGTAAAGTTTGTCTCCAAGCACCGGATGGCCCAAGCCGGCCATGTGGATGCGAACCTGATGGGTGCGGCCGGTCTCCAAGCGGGCTTCGATCAGGGTGGCGTCGCGATAACGCTCGACGACGCGAAAATACGTGACCGCCCGTCCTACCCGCGAAGGGCCTTTTCCAGGCAGGGTCTTCATCTTTTTACCCTTTGCCGCGAGGTCCTTGACGATCGAGGTCTCGATGGTTCCCTCGGCCTTCTTGATCTGACCTTCGACCAAAGCCATGTAGCGTCGGCCCACCGTGTGGCGCTTGAATTGATAGGAAAGGACATTCGCCGCCCGCGTCAGGGTGTAGACCATCAAACCGCTCGTCTCCCGGTCGAGGCGATGCATCAAGCCAACGTAGGGATGTTCGATGTCGGGATGGGCGCGGCGGAGGTAATCGTTGATATCGTCGACCAGCGTCGAACTCAGCGTCTGCGCGCTTCGCTCACAAGCCACGCCTGGCGGCTTCTCGACGACCAGCAAATCGGCATCCTCGAAATAGACCTTGAGGTAGCGCTTGCGCCGCGGCAATTGGGCGTCGGCCGGATCCTTGATCTCGAACTTCTCGCCTTTTTGCACTTTCCAAGAACCGATGATGATCTTGCGGTCACCCAAGAAGACCTTGCCCTCGTCGATGAGTTGCTTGGCCTTCTTGCGGCTGGCGTTCATCGCCTGAGCTAGGAATTGGTCGAGACGCATCTCGTTTTGGTCGATTTTGACTTCGAAGGCTTCCATGAAATCGGTACCCTTTCGGGGGGCTCTTGGGTTATAGAGAGCTGATGTCACGCCGCCGTAAAAGCCTCAAGCTCCTTTTTGTCGCCGATCCCCTCGCCAATTTCCATCCGGCGCGCGAAACGACGCTTTTCTTGATGCACGAGGCCCAACGGCGAGGCCACGAAATCTATGCCACCACCCCGGACCGCCTCTCCAGCCGGGGCCATGAGCCCGAGGCCTGGGCGCAAAAACTCAAGATTCTCGGCATCGGCAAGCCGGTCTGGCACCGTATCACCGACAGTCGGACCCGCGAGCTGAAATCCTTCGACGCGGTGCTGCTGCGAAAAGACCCGCCCTTTGACCAGAACTTCCTGCATCACCTCTACCTGCTCGACCTGGTCTCGCGCGAGGTTTACATGATGAACCATCCGCGGGGAATTCTCGAGGCCAACGAAAAATTATTCCCGCTGCGCTTCCCCGCGCTAATCCCCGCAACCTTGGTAAGCGCGGATTTCGAGGCGCTACGCGAATTCGTGAGGGCCCAGCCTTCCGGCGCGGTCGTGAAGCCAATCAACAGCAGCGGAGGGCGCGGCATCTTCTTTCTGCGCAATGCTAACATCGAGAACTTCAAGGTCATCCTCGAGACCGCCACCGAAAACTTCACCCGCCACGTCATCGTCCAACGCTTCCTCCCCGAGATCCAACGCGGCGACAAACGGGTCTTGCTGCTCGGC
>JAIOPF010000158.1 GCA_021414045.1 Deltaproteobacteria bacterium
GTGTTTTCGTCGGGGGCGATCTTGACGCCGCCTTCGAATTCCGCCGTCACGCTTTCTCCGGCGACGGCCCGACCGGGAGTCGCGCCACCGGGAGGCACTCCCGCGGCGGCGCCCCGCGTCGCCGAGACGCTAGTGGCCGTAAGAGCGCTAAGCACCGTGGCCAAGTCTTTGGCGTTGGCATGTTTCAAGTAATGAACGTGAATCTTGCCCTCGGAACCGACTTCCAGCTTGCGGTCGAGCCGGCCGATCAGCTCGCGAACCTTCACGAGCGCCCGCTTGCTGGCCAGGACGATGACGGAATTCGTCCGGTCGTCGGGAATAATCTTGGTAATGTAAGGCGTCTCTTCGAGCTCAGGGCCTCGAGCCGTGGGAGTCCGGCGCGCGGCTCCAGCGGCGCCGCCTTTATTCTTGGCCAAGTCGTCGGCATAGAGATCGGTGATCTTGGCGGCGATGTCCTTCGCGCTCGCGAAATGCAGGGGAACGATATCGATGCTCTCGGAAGGCCCTTCCTGATCGAGTTCCTTCATGATCTTCAGGAGGCGATCGATGTTGCTGCCGGTATCGGTGACGATGAGGGTATTGGTCGCGGGATAGGCGAAGAGATTTCCTTCTTTGGAAACCAAGCCCTTCACGGCGTTCGACATCTCGAGGGCGCTGATGTTTTTCATCTGGATCAGCCGGGTAATGAAAGCATCGGTGATGGGGCTGTCTTCACGGTATATCGGAAGCGGGTTTTGCAGGGCCTCTTTCATCGGAATGACCTTCACCAGGTCACCCGGAGCATTGACGACGGTGAAGCCCAAAACCTCGAGGGCGGAAAGGAAGGCCTGATAGGCCTCTTCAACCGTCATTTTCTTTTCGGAAATGATGGTGACTTTTCCGCGGACGCTTTGGTCGACCAAGAAATTCTTTCCGGTGACCTTGGCGATCTGCTTGATGATTTCCCGAACGTCGGTATCGACGGCGTTGAGATAAAGACCTTCGTCCGCCGCCGGAGCGGAGGCTCCGCCCGGAGTGGCCTTGCTCTCGGTCGTGGTCGGCCGAACTGGAACGGCCTTCGGGACGTTCAACTCTTCATAGCTGGAACCAGGAGCGGTGCCGGGTTGGGGAGGCGCGGGGATTTGGGCAAGTACCGTCGTCGCCGTCATCGTCACGCAACCCATGAGTAAAATTTGAGCTAGTCGGGATTGAGATCGCATCGCGTCCGTTCTCCTTCAGTGGGAACACCATCAATGTCGAGAGCCGTCAAAATTTGTTACGAAAGGTGTTGGCTTAGAAACAGGTCCAGGTTCTTAAGGGAAGGTGTTAACAAATGAGTCGCAATTGTAAAAGGAAAAAATGAAGTCGGGGGGCTAAGTTAGACGAACTGTCAAAAAATAGACGGGCGTGAAAATTAGGGGGAAAAAGAAAACCTGGCAAGGTTATTGAATGTTGTATTCCAGACTGGTCTTCTTCCCATCTCGGACCAAATCGATGGAAATGGCGCTGGCGTCCTTCAATTGTCCAAAAATTTCCATCCCGCGCTTCATGTCAACCTCTTGACCGTTGATGCGCTCAAGGACGTCGTTCCTCTTGAGGCCCAGCTTGGAAAAGATCGACCCACCCTTAATACTTAACAATTTCAACCCAGCCGCCTTACCGCCATTGAACTGCGGCACCGCCCGAATTTGGGTGAAAAGCTGGTCGAGATTGGAAAGCGCGGATTCGAGCTCGGTGCGGTCGACGACGAACTTGCCTTGGTCCAACTCTTTGACGCCTTCACCGGTGGGTGCGCTCCCGGGGGCCGCCGGTTTATCGAGAGCGGAAAGCGGCTTGTTGGTGGACAGGCCGGCACCAAACTTCTCGATCTCGGCGTATTCAAGACGTTGGCCGTTGATGAACTCGATGCGGTCGGGAAGGATCTTGGTGATCTTGACGCCGGCGGCGAACTGTTTGTCGTCATCGACGGTGTAGGTATCCGTGGCGGCCCCGCCCTGCCCGCCCATGACCGTGGCGGTCGAGCGCTTATCCGTTCCTTGGCCCACCGAAAAGGTGCTGACCAACTTAATGGTGAGAGAGGTCTTGACCGCGGGGGCGTTCGGGTCGACTTCACTGGGAGCCGGCGTGCCAGAGGCGACTTCCGGGGCGATTTCGCGGGAATCGAAGATATTGCGGTCGAGGATGACCTTGAAATCGTCAAAACCGACGTGGGGTTTGACGGGGGTAGCGGCGACATTCAAGCGAGAGACCTCGAGGTTCTTCTCGATGCGCAGTTTGGACGCGATGACCGTGGCGGCGATCTTGGCTAGGAAGAAGCTTCCGATGAAGATGAAAAATAAATATACGACCCAAAGGTATTTTTTAAAAAGGATTCCCACGTTGGTCGACTCACTCTAACAAACGAAAAGATGATTCTCACGAAGATCTTCGGACGTACGAAACGCTAAAAGGGTTCCACTTTTAACGAAAATTCCGGTAAGCCCCCGTCATTCATGGTCTTATTGCGATCGTTTTGGAATCAGAATTTTTACACCAAATGATCCCCGGGTCCTAGAAAATAATCGGAACTAGCCCACCGAGGCCGAATCCAAGGAAGAACGTTCCTCGGAATCCGAGCTTTGCGCCGCCTTCTCATGGTAACTTTGCAGGCTTTGCACGCTGAAACCTCGCTTGACGATGGACTCGATGCCGCTGACGGCGGCATTAGCCGCGGCGGTCGTCGTGAAATAAGGAATTCCATACTCCAGGGCCGTGCGCCTGATCGAATAACTGTCCTGGGCGGAGTTCTTGCCCAGTGGCGTGTTGATCACGATGGCGACCTCCCCCGATTTGAGCTTGTCCACAACGTGAGGCGAACCGTCGGTCACCTTGTTGATGAGATCGCAGGAAACGCCGTTTTGCATGAGGTAACGGTGGGTTCCCTCCGTCGCCAGCAGTGAAAAACCCAAATCCCTCAGCTTTCGGGCCGCCGGCAGGATCTGCGGCTTGTCATGATCGTTGATGCTGATAAAGGCGCGGCCGCGCAAAGGCAGCAGGGTCCCGGCGGCGATCTCCGCCTTGGCGAAGGCGGCCCCGAAATCCCGATCGATGCCCATGACTTCGCCCGTGGACTTCATCTCGGGGCCGAGCAAAGTGTCGACTCCGGGAAATTTCGCGAAAGGCAGGACGGCCTCCTTCACGGAAAGATGGGTCGGCACAACCTGCCTGGTGAATCCCTGCTTCTTCAAACTGATGCCGGCCATGGCTCGCGCTGCGATCTTTGCCAAGGGGTGCCCGATGGCCTTGCTGACGAAGGGAACCGTGCGGCTGGCACGGGGATTGACTTCCAATACGAAGACCGTCTTTCCCTGAATGGCGAACTGGACGTTCATCAGCCCGATAACCTTCAGGGCCCGCGCCATCAGGATAGTTTGGCGTTTGATCTCCTCGGCCAGGGCCCGATCGATCGAGTGAGGGGGAAGGCAGCAGGCGCTGTCGCCGGAATGGACCCCCGCCTCCTCGATATGCTCCATCACGCCGCCGATCACCACGTCCTTGCCGTCGGAGACGCAATCCACGTCGATCTCGATGGCGTCCTCTAAAAATTTATCGATCAAGATCGGATGCTCGGAGGAGGCCTTCACCGCCTCCTTCATGTATCGGGCCAGGGCCTTGTCGTCGTAGACGATTTCCATCGCCCGTCCGCCCAAGACGTAGGAGGGGCGCACGACGACGGGATAGGTGATGCGCTTGGCCACCTTTAAGGCCTCCTGCAGCGAACGGGCGGTGCCGTTCGGCGGCTGCTTCAGCTTCAGTTTCTTAAGCAGAATCTGGAACCGCTTGCGATCCTCGGCGACGTCGATACTGTCCGGCGAAGTTCCGAGGATGCGAAATTTGGCGTTGTGGATGGCGTGCGCCAGCTTCAGCGGCGTTTGCCCGCCAAATTGAACGATGATGCCCCAGGGCTTCTCTCGCTCGAGGATGTTGAGGACATCCTCTTCGGTGAGCGGCTCGAAGTAGAGCCGGTCGGAGGTATCGTAGTCGGTGGAGACCGTCTCGGGATTGCAGTTCACCATGATGGTCTCGAAGCCCGATTCGCGCAGCGACAGCGAAGCATGGACGCAGCAGTAGTCGAACTCGATTCCCTGCCCGATGCGGTTGGGACCGCCGCCCAGGATGACGATCTTCTTCTTTTTGGTGATTCCCGCCTCGTCCTCTTGGTCATAGGTCGAATACAGATAAGGCGTGTAGGCCTCGAACTCGGCGGCGCAGGTGTCGACGCGCTTGTAGACCGGCTCGAGCTTGAGCTTCTTGCGCAGGGCCCTCACCTGCTGGGACTTCTTGCCGAAGAGATCGCCCAAGCGCTTGTCGCTGAAGCCCATCTGCTTGGCCTCTTTGAGCAAGGGGCCGAAGGCCTTGGTCCCGGCCTTCTTGGCGTTTTTCTTGAGAACGCCCTCCGCGTCGATGATGTCGCGGATTTGGGCGAGAAACCAGGGATCGATCGCGCACAATTTGAAAATCTCGGCGTCGCTCATCCCGATGCGCATGGCGTCGGCGACGTACCAGAGCCGATCGGCGTTCGGCACTTTCAGCTTTTCGCTGACGAGGGCCTTGGTCGCGGCGTCGGCCTTCGCCTTCACCTTGGGCTCGAAACCGGCGCTGCCGATCTCGAGGGAACGTATCGCCTTCTGCAGGCTTTCTTTAAACGTCCTACCGATGGCCATGACCTCGCCCACCGACTTCATCTGCGTCGTGAGGGTGGCGTCGGCCGCGGGGAATTTTTCGAAGGCGAAGCGCGGAATCTTGGTGACGACGTAATCGATGGTCGGCTCGAAGGCGGCGGGCGTGTAGCGCGTGATGTCGTTCAAGATCTCGTCCAAGGTGTAACCCACCGCCAGCTTGGTCGCGATCTTGGCGATGGGAAATCCGGTGGCCTTGCTGGCCAGGGCGCTGGAACGCGAGACGCGGGGATTCATCTCGATGACGGTGAAACGCCCGGTCTTGGGATTGACGGCGAATTGGATGTTGGACCCGCCGGTATCGACGCCGATGGTGCGGATGATCTTCAACGAAGCGTCGCGGAGCCGCTGGTATTCTTTGTCCGTCAGCGTCTGGGCCGGCGCGATCGTGATACTATCGCCCGTATGGACGCCCATGGGATCGAGGTTCTCGATGGAGCAGATGATGACGACGTTGTCCTTGGTATCGCGCATCACCTCGAGCTCAAACTCCTTCCAGCCGAGCAGGGATTCTTCGACCAGCAATTGCCGCACGGGAGAGGCGTCGAGGCCGATGCGCACGTACTCTTTATATTGCGTCATATTGTAAGCGATGTTTCCGCCGGTCCCACCTAGCGTGAAGGCCGGGCGGATGATCGCCGGGAATCCCGTCTCTTGGACCACCTCGAGGGCCTCCTCGAGGTTATGGGCCAGGCCGGACTTCGGCATGTCGACGCCGATGCGCAGCATGGCCGCCTTGAACTCGGCGCGATCCTCGGCCATCTTGATGGCCTTGAGGTTGGCGCCGATCAGCTCGACGCCGTATTTGTCGAGGATCCCCATGTCGCCCAAGCGCACGGCGAGATTGAGAGCGGTCTGGCCGCCCAGGGTGGGCAGCAAGGCATCCGGCCGTTCTTTCTCGAGAATGCGCGCGACGATCTCCGGGGTCATCGGCTCGATGTAGGTCGCGTCCGCGAATTCGGGATCGGTCATCACCGTCGCGGGATTGGAATTGATCAGCACGACCTGGTAGCCATCTTCCTTGAGGGCCTTGATGGCCTGGACGCCGCTGTAGTCGAATTCGCAGGCCTGCCCGATGACGATGGGGCCGCTGCCGATGAGCATGATTTTTTTGAGGTCGTTGCGTTTTGGCATATTAGTTCTTCTGATCCATCATGTCGCGAAACTGTTGAAACAAATACAGGGAATCATGGGGCCCGGGCGAAGCTTCGGGATGGTACTGCACCGCCATCACTCCGTCTTCTTCCCGCGTGAAACCCGAAATCGTGTTGTCGTTGAGGTGCATGTGGGTCAACTGTCCCACCTTGCTCAAGGATTTGGGCTCGATCGCGAAACCGTGGTTCTGCGCGGTGATCTCCACCTGCCCGCTCTTCAAATTTTTCACCGGCTGGTTACCGCCGCGGTGGCCGAACTTCAGCTTGTAAGTCTTGGCGCCCAAGGCCAGGCCTAGGATTTGATGTCCCAAGCAAATGCCGAAGATGGGCTGCTTGCCGATCAGCTTGCGGGCATTCTCGATGGCATAAGTCACCGCGGCCGGATCTCCGGGGCCGTTGCTCAAGAAAACTCCGTCGGGTTTCTCCGCCAAAACAGCTTCGGCCGGGGTGTTCGCCGGGACGACTTTCACGTCGCATCCAACGTCGACCAAGTGTCGGAGGATGTTTTTCTTGATTCCGAAGTCGTAGGCGATGACTTTTTTACGAGCGAGATCCTTGGGCGCGGGATTGGCGACTCCCTTCGCGACGGAGTATGTCCCTTCTTTCCAGGAATAAGCCTTGTCACAGGTCACTTCGCGGACCAAGTCTTGGCCTTC
The DNA here is from genome assembly GCA_021414045.1 of Deltaproteobacteria bacterium. Lineage (GTDB taxonomy): Bacteria > UBA10199 > UBA10199 > DSSB01 > DSSB01 > DSSB01. The sequence goes on from JAIOPF010000158.1 coordinate 6,508, forward strand.
CATCGAAGGGAGTTCCTTCACGCGCTTCTTCAAGCGTTTGAGATCCAAGTCGCTGGTCGAAAGGATCCCGGGCTTCGCGCCCTTGTCTCGCAAGTGACGGACCAAGGCGCGGGTGTCAATGCCTTCGATGCCGGGAATCTTGAAGCGCTTCAAGTAATCTCCCAAGGATTCTTGGGCACGGTAGTTGCTGTAGACTCGGGAATATTCTTTGACGATGAAACCCTCGACCTGAGGAGCGGCGGACTCGACATCTTCCAAATTAACGCCGTAATTGCCGATCATGGGGTAAGTCATCGTGACGATCTGACCCTTATAGGAGGGATCGGTTAGGATTTCTTGATAACCGGCCATCGAGGTGTTGAAAACCACCTCGCCGCTGGCTTCGCCGGCATAACCGAAGGAATAGCCCTCGAAGAAAGTGCCGTCCTGGAGAATCAATATCGCCTTGTCTTTTTTCAGTAGCATTCGCCAATCCCCTTAACCTTGATGAACTCTTTTTCCATCCACCCACGTGCCAAGCACCCGCCCCTTCATCTCCCAGCCTTCGAAGGGGCTGTTGCGACTCTTCGAAAATCCTTCCGAGGCGCGGTAGGTCCAAACGTGTTGCAAATCGAGCAGGGCGACATCCGCGACGGCCCCGACTTGAAGTCCCGTGTAGGGACGCTTCAAGATCGCCATCGGGCTGGACGTCAAGGACTGGATCACGCGCTCAAGGCTGACGGCCCCCTGCTCCACCAAGCGAAGACTCAGCGGCAAGGCGGTCTCGAAACCCAAGATGCCGAAGGCCGCCTGGTCGAACTCGGTCTCTTTGTCCACCGTGGCGTGCGGGGCGTGATCAGTCGCGATGCAGTCGAGCGTGCCGTCGGCCAAACCGGCGATCACCGCCTGGCGATGTTCCTCGCCGCGCAGCGGCGGGCACATCTTGGCGTGGGTGTCGTAATCCTCGCAAGCCGCGTCGGTCAAGGTGAAGTGATGCGGGGCAGCCTCGCCGCTGACCTTCAATCCTCGGCGCTTGGCCTGGCGGATCAACTCGACGCTGCCGGCGGTGCTGACGTGGGCGACGTGCAGGTGACAATCGGTCAGTCCGCTTAAATAGATGTCGCGGGCGACGATGATGTCCTCGGCCTCGGCCGGCATGCCCTTGAGTCCCAGGCGGCAACTGACCTCGCCTTCGTGCATGGCCCCGCCCTTCGCCAAGTTGGCGTCGACGGAATGGGTGAGCACGGGAAGATCGAAACCGCGGGCATAATCCATCGCGAGGCGCATCAGCTGGCTGTCCATCAGGGTCATGCCGTCGTCGGAGATCCCGACGCAGCCGGCTTGCTTCAGCTCGCCGATCTCGGCCAACTCCTTGCCCTGCAATCCCTTGCTGATCGCGCCGATGGGAAGAACGCGCACGCTGGCCCCTTCGCGGGCCTTCTGCAGGATATACTGGGTGATCGCGGCGTTGTCATTGACCGGATTGGTGTTGGCCATGCAACAGATGGTGGTGAAACCTCCGGCCGCGGCGGAACGCGTGCCCGTCTCGACGGTCTCTTTGTGCTCATAGCCTGGTTCGCGCAAGTGCGTATGCAGGTCGACGAGCCCCGGCACCAGGACCTTCCCCTTGCCGTCGAGGATTTCGAGATCGCCTTCCGGCTTCAGCCCCTTCGCCATCGCCTCGATCTTGCCGTCGCGCAGCAGGACGTCTCCCGTTTGATCCAATTTCAGAGCGGGATCGAAAATTCGGACATCTTTGATGAGATAAGCTTCTCGCTTCACGCTTCCCCTTTCACGCTTTCCAACTCGCCGGCCAATAAATACAGCAAGGCCATGCGCACCGCGACGCCGTTCTTCACCTGGTCGAGGATCAGGGAATAAGGCCCGTCCGCGACTTCGGGGGAGATCTCCACCCCGCGGTTGACGGGACCCGGGTGCATGATGACAATCCCGGGCTTGGCCTTCTTGAGCAGCTGCGGATTCAATCCGTAAAATCTCGAGTATTCCCGAACGCTCGGGAAAGGCATCGCGTCGAGACGCTCGGTCTGGATGCGAAGCATCATCACGACGTCGAGCTTCGGCAGTACTTCGGCCAAATCATAGCTCACGTCGACACCCAAGGCTGAGATTCCGGCCGGGATCATGCTCTTCGGACCCACCACCGTGACCTTGGCCCCGAAGGTCTGCAAGCCGCGGATGTTCGACCGGGCGACCCGCGAATGGGCGATATCTCCGACGATGCCGACGTGCAAGCCTTCGATTTTCTTTTTGTGGTCGCGGATCGTCAGCAGGTCGAGCAAGGCCTGGGTCGGATGCTCGTGGGCCCCGTCGCCGGCATTGATGACGCGCGCCCGCTGGAGGATCTTCGCCACGGCGTGCGGCGCTCCGGCCGAAGGATGCCGCACGACCAGGATATCCGGCGACATGGCGACGAGATTCTTGGCGGTGTCGAGGAGGGTCTCTCCCTTGGTCACCGAGGACGAGGACTTCGAAATATTGATGACGTCGGCCGAGAGGCGCTTGCCCGCGATCTCGAAACTGGTGCGGGTGCGGGTGGAGTTCTCGAAAAAGAGGTTGATCACGGTCTTGCCGCGGAGGGCGGGCACCTTCTTGATGGCCCTTCCCCCCACCTCGCGAAAACTGTCGGTGGTCTGGAAGATGAACTCGATCTCTTCCCGGCTCAAATCCGACATGCTCAAAATGTGGGGCGTTTTCAGGGCCATCTCATTCGGCTCCTTGGGCGACCACGACTTCGTCTTTGCCGTCGGTTTCGAGCAGTCTCACTTTCACCACCTCGCGATCGGAAACGGAGAGGCGCTTCCCGCAAAAGTCGGCCTGCAGGGGGATCTCTCTCCCGCCCCGATCGACCAAGGCCAGCAATTCGATTTTTTTCGGACGGCCGAGATCGAAAAGCGCGTCCAAGGCGGCGCGCACCGTCCTACCGGTATAAAGGACGTCGTCGACCAGCAAGACGTGTGCGCCGTCGACGGAAAAGGGCAAGGAAGTCTCTTTCACCACCGGCATGTCGGCCACGGCACTCAGATCGTCTCGGTAGAGATTAATGTCGAGCACCCCGATGGGACCGGAGTTTTTGATCAGAGCCGCGAGACGCTTCGCGATAGGGACTCCTCGGGTATGGATACCGACCAAATGGTAAGGACCCTCGGCGCCCTGTCGCTCGGCGATCTGGGAGGCCAGGCGCTGCAGCGTCGCCTCGAGTTGGGCGGCGTCCATCAGTAATTTTTCGGTTTCTTGAGCCATCTTATCTATTCGTCTCCGAGTCGTATCCGAGGTATCCGTCCGCGGATAAAAAAAAACCTCCCGTTACCGTGGGAGGTTTTTAAAAATCCGTTCCAAAGCTTTCTTTTTCGTTTTCAAATCTTGCCAGGGCTTCACCTGCACTCGGATCTCCTTGCAATTCGGCCGGGTCTTTTGGCCAAAATTTTCGCTGCGTTATAGTCCGCGAACCGCAGGTGTCAATGGCTTTTTGATTTTTTTAGTTATCGCCCGAAATTTCGGGAAATCTTATCGCCAATTCCGTCTGTTTACCACCCCCAACCGTGAGGTTGGCGTTCTTAGTGTATTTTTTAAGCGCGGTGGCGGTGAGGGAATATTTTCCCGGCTTCAAGTCCACGACGATCCAAGGAGCGTCACAATCCGTCTCGAAAACCAGGTTCCCTTGGGCGTCTTTGATGGAAAGTTGAATATAGGACACATAGGCCCTTCCACCGGTGGTGAACATCAGCTTGGTGGAGTATTTTCCCCAACGAGGGTCTTCCTTGGATTCCGCGATCCCCGTGCAGGCGAATTGGGTGCCTTTATAGGTGAGCTCTTGGTCTTGAGCGACCTGAGCTTGGAGTCCTTTGGCTTGAATGAGAAAAAGGACGCCAAAAAGGAAAGCCTGGAAGAGATTTTTCATGCCGATCCTTCCTTTGAAAGGATGCCCACTCGGAAAGCTCCGAGTGGGCATTCAGGTAAAGCCGGGAAGCGGACTTGAACCGCCGACCTACTGATTACGAATCAGTTGCTCTACCAACTGAGCTATCCCGGCGGAATCTTTTGGGACTCTCATCCCAGCAAAGATCTTAAAGAGGTCAACCCTTTCATAAAGCTCCCCTTGGATTCAACCGGAAAATGTAGTCGACAGCCCCGGAAGGCGATGTTAACCCGGCCCCCATGGACTTGAGCTCCCTAGAAAAACAATCCACCGACGAGCTCTTCATCACATTACTGAAAGTCATGGACGAACTTCGGGGCCCCAAGGGTTGTCCTTGGGATAAAAAACAGACCCCAGCCTCGCTGATCCCCTGCCTGCTCGAAGAGACTTATGAAGTCATCGCGGCCATCGACGAACAGGATCCCGCCCACCTCAAGGAAGAGCTGGGCGACCTCCTCTTGCAAGTCGTCTTTCACAGCCGCATCGCCTCCGAAGAAAAAACCTTTGAAATCGGGGACGTGATCCGTCACCTGATCGAAAAACTGGTTCGTCGCCATCCTCACGTCTTCGCCGAAGGCAAAGTCGCCGAGGCCGAAGAGGCCTTGAAGCAATGGGAACAGATCAAGGCCAAGGAAAAAGATCCGAACTCACTTCTGCTCGAAGGAGTTCCTGTACAGCTGCCCGCCCTCGCACGCGCTTACCGCATCGGAGCCAAGGCCGCGCGCGTCGGCTTCGATTGGCCGAATGTCGAAGGGGTCTTGGAAAAAGTCACGGAAGAACTTCAAGAGCTGCATGAAGGAATCTCCGAAGAGAACCAAGATGCCGTCGAAGACGAGTTCGGCGACCTCCTCTTCTCCATTGCGCAGACGGCGCGCTTCTTGAAAATCAATCCGGAAGAAGCCTTGCGCAAGAGCACCTTGAAGTTTCAGCGACGCTTCGATCATCTTGAAAAAAAAATCCGCGCGGAACAAAAAAAAATCGCCGACTACAGCGCGGAGGAATTGGACAGACTCTGGGAGGAATCGAAGTCGTTCACAGAGACTGTTAAGAACCTGTGAATTAAATCGTGAATAAACGGGATGGGCTCAATCGAAAGACCCATTTGGGGAATCAGAACGCTTTAAATTTTTCGAGGCGCGATTCGGCCCCCGATGTCCTGAGCAAATAGCACATTGCATATTTTTTAAGCACCCCGGCGCATGAAATGAAAGTACAAGACAAATGGATGCCCTTATTCCTTAGCGCGGCGGTTTTCCCGGGTGCTGGGCAATGGTTTTTGGGAAGGCGTTTCAAGGGAGCTCTCATCATGGGAGTCACCTTATTGCTGATGATGGGCGGCATCGCGCGATATTTGGCGGTGGTGTTCGCCACCGCCAACAAACATGGGGTACACCGTGCTCCTCAGTTAAACCCCTTGCCTCTCTTGGGCCAGGCCTGGAGCATCGATCACAAGGTTCTCACTGCCTTTCTCGCGGGACTTTTTTTGGTATGGCTGCTTTCGATATTGGATCTCTTGGCATTTCCTAAGGAGGAAAAACTCTCATGAAACGATTCGCGACTTTTTTGGCACTGAACCTGCTTTGGTTCGCCTCCTGTCATCGCGCTCCTTCTCCGGATCGCCCTTCCGAAAAAACCGCCAAGCCTTCGGGCAAGTCCCTGGAATCCAAAGACTTGACCCTCAAGAAGGGCTTGAAACTCGAAATCGTCCAAGAGTCGGGTGCGCTAAAAGGCAAAACCCGGACCCTCACGGTGGAAAATCCCAACGGAGCCGAAGGCCTGTCCTTCCAATGGAACCTCGAGGAAAAAAACAAGGGAGGCACCGAGAGTCAAGGCCAGCCCCCCCTCTCCGCGGAGAATGACGGCACCATGACCTTGGCCAATACCGTCGACGGGCGACGCATGACCCTTCCCGCTTTTTGGCCGGGTGGAGAACTCTTCATGTCGAACAGCTCGGCGATTTGGCTCAGTGACAGGGCTTTTAGCGAGCTTAAGAATGATGGAAAAACCCAATGGGCCATCGGCCTTTTGGACAATCCTCTTTTAGGCCCCCTCCAAGGCAACGAATTGATCGAGAAGAGCCTGGAAGCGACGACACGCGGCCTGGACAACCAGCCCGAGAAAAAATCAGCGGCCCAAGAGATCAAGGTCACGGACAAGTCGGCGGATTATCCCATCAAGATCAATGGAATCGACGGTGAAGTGCAAGTGATAGAAGCGGAAAACTGGTTGGCCCAATTGAAGATCCTCGACAACGCCCAGAATCCCATCATCCTCGAAGTCGAGGTGGCTCCAGGCTCAAAGGCGGCGGATGGCATCTTCTCGCCCCTGAGTTGGATTCGGGGTTGGCTTAGCTACCGCGTCACGGGAATTACCCTGCCCTAGAATAAAAAGAGGCCGTCCAGGGGGACGGCCTCCAAGAAGTGCCGGTGGTCGGGGTCGAACCGACAAGAGCTTACGCTCACGCGATTTTGAGTCGCGCGCGTCTGCCAATTCCGCCACACCGGCTCGTTTTATTTTATTCGTCCGACCGGAGCAAGTCCGGTCGGCCTAAAGCCCAGGGGGCGCGCTCCGCTGCTCCCCCTTCAACCCCCATCGGTTAGAGTACTTCCGATATAACTGATAGGGGTCTTAATAATTATAATTTCTCGCCGCCCGGAACAAGTCCGGTCGGCCTAAAGCCCAGGGGGAGAATTCCATTCTCCCCCTTCAACCCCCAATGGTCAGGGTACTTACTTTGGAACATTAGGGGCATGCTCAAAGGAAAGCCCTTCAATCAGTTTTTCAGAGATTTGTCCAGTTCCTAACGAAGACTACCGCTTCCCTCCGCCCCAGAAGGCTTCTCAGCCGGCTGGGACTCCGCCCGGCTGAAATGGCTCAAGAGGACTTGGGCCGCCAAAGCGCTGCCGAACTCGCTGAGATGTCGGTCGCAGGGATAGTTATAATATTTTTTCCAGTCCGTACCGCTTTGGCCGAAGGCCGGCAATAGATCGACGACGTTCACACCATGCGCCTGACCCAGGGCGGCGATATTCTTGGCCAAGGGCGTGGGACCGCTCTCCTTGCCGTAGCGTTCGATGTCCTGGGGACCTGGAATGAGGACCACCGTGATTTTTTTTCCAGCGGCCTCCTCGAAGATCTCCTCCAAGGCATAGCGCATCCGGTTCCAACCCTCGTCGGTAAAATCATAAAAACCCGAGTATGCCGAACCATTTCGGCGACTTTGGACTTCCTTGCTTCCGTAAAGAATGAGGGATTTGAGATAGGTGTAGACGTTGTAGGTATTGGTGAATTCCCGCAGCAGCCCACGAACGCTGCGCCCAAGGGAAGGCGCGTCGCCCTGGGGTTGCTTAGCCGAGTAAATCAGGCGGTAATTAGGATACTCCCCCACGAAAAAAGGCCGATAACGTCCGGTGTCCTTCCAGATCTCGTAATCGTCGTCGGAAAAATCGTTTTTCGGGTAGAGGGCGATGATCACTTCATCGTGGGAAAACTTCTTCGCGAGGGTTTTATAGAGAAGGTAGTATTGCGCCGGCCCGAAGCTTCCCGCGGTTCCGAAGTTCAGATGCTCGATCCCCCGCCCTTTTTCGAGCAGGTCCGTGATTCGCTTGCCCTCCGAAATTCCGTAACCTTCGACGAAGGAGTCGCCCAGCACCACCACCCGGCTTTTATCCGAGACGAGGGCCCTTTCCTTGTCGCGCATGCCAAAGCTGTTGGAATGATTCTCCACCTCGAAGCAGGCCCTCCGATGCAGATAATCGGCATTGGGCGCGTGCCAGATTCCGAAATCAGGGTTGGTCTCCACCCAAAAGTTGGAACGGGCGTTCTTCAGGGAATAAGTCGGCATGTCCTGCAAGAGCAGGTTTTTCGCGAGGACGAAATGGCAGACGATCTCGATCAAAAGGAGGGTGATCAAGATGGGAAGGAAAATGGCTCGAAGCTTGGCGCCCATAAGAGGTATCGAAGGCTAAAAAATCGTGTAAATGAACGGCGCCACGACGGAACCCTGGGCGAAGATCAGCAGGGCCCCCAGCAAGACAACCACCACGATGATGGGCAAGAGCCAGAACTTCTTGCGCACTTTTAAAAAATCCCAAAGGTCTTTCATGAGGTCGAGCATTTAGAAGGGCCTTTCCATTTGTCCGGGCAAAGGTTCCCGGCTTGGACTGCGGTAAGAGGGCATCTCCTTTTGGAAGCGCCGGAACATCGGATCTTTCCCGAGCATCTTCAATACTAAGGAAATCGGGGTGAAAATCAGGAAGAAAAGCAAGGACAAGACGATACGGGTGTTGACCCAATTCAAGACCTCTCCCAGCAGGGTCCAAGCACGGTGGGGGATTTTAAGCGCCGGGGGGAAAAGCAGCGCGAAGAAAAGCAGCGGAACGGCGGGAAACCAGGGCCAACGCGGATAGGGACGATGAAGCAAGAACGGCAAAACGAGGCCGAACAACCCGGCGAAAACTCCGCCCACGAGGAGTCCGAAGCGGCGCAACTCGCGACGATCCGGCGCGACGTATTGAAAGAATGGCTTAGTCGGGCTCAAACTCTTCGGCTCCATACCGGGTGCGATTTTCGAGGGGCTGGTCTCGTTTCGCGATGATATAATTTTCGATCACCAAATAGTCCATCTCGGTTCTCATGAAACAGCGATAGGCGTCGCTGGGCGTGCACACGATGGGCTCGCCCCGAACGTTGAAGGAGGTGTTGATCAACAAAGGACACTGGGTCTCGGACTCGAAGGCCTCCAGCAACCGATGGAAACGCGGGTTCGTTTCGGCGTGGACGGTTTGAACCCGCGCGGAATAATCCACGTGGGTGATAGCCGGTACTTGAGAGCGCGGGACCTTCAACTTTTCGATGCCGAACAGCTTTTCATCGCCCGGACTGGCGGGAATCCGCCTTTCCTGGCTTACCGGAGCCACCAGCAGCATATAGGGGCTAGGACGATCGATCTCGAAATAATCCGAAACCCGCTCGGCCAGGTTGGCCGGCGCGAAAGGGCGAAAGGACTCGCGATACTTGATCTTGAGATTCATGACCGACTGCATTTTCGCGCTACGGGGATCGCCGATGATGGAGCGATTCCCCAAGGCCCTAGGGCCGAATTCCATGCGCCCCTGCACCCATCCAACGACGTTCTCCTCGGCCAAGATGCGGGCGACTTGGGGAAAGATTTCTTGGTCGTTCACTTGGCGATAGACGGCGTTGGACTCCGTCAATGCCGCCTCGATCTCGGCGGAAGAATAACGAGGGCCCAGATAAGCGCCGGTCATGCCATCTCCGCCGTTCACCGTCCGAGGCTTACCGAGGTGTTGGTGCCAAACGGCTAGAGCGGCCCCGATGGCGCCTCCCGCGTCGCCCGAGGCGGGCTGTATCCATAAATTTTTGAAGGGCCCTTCCTTTAACAGGCGTCCGTTGGCGACGCAGTTCAAGGCCACCCCGCCCGCCAAACAGAGATTTTCCTCTCCAAGCTCGCGGTGCACCGTTTTCCCGAGGCGGAGCACCACTTCTTCGGTGACCACTTGAATCGATCGCGCGATATCCATGTCCTTTTGAGTCACCGGATCGCTGGGTTTTCGTGGCGCGCCATCGAAGAGCTCGTTGAAGCGGGGACCGGTCATCGTGAGTCCCTGGGCGAAATTGAAATAATCCATATTGAGGCGAAAGGTGCCGTCGTCCTTGAGGTCGATCAAGTTGTCGAGAATCAATTGGGTGTAGCGAGGCTCGCCGTAAGGAGCGAGCCCCATCAGCTTGTACTCGCCCGAATTCACCTTGAAGCCGGTGTAATAAGTGAAGGCGGTGTAGAGCAGTCCCAGCGAATGGGGAAAGCGAATTTCCCACTTCGGCGTCAGCTCGTTCTTCACGCCATGCCAAACGGAGGTCGTGGCCCACTCCCCCACTCCGTCCATGCAAAGCACCGCCGCCCTCTCGAAGGGGCTGGGAAAAAAGGCGGAGGCGGCATGGGACTGATGGTGCTCGGCGAAACGCAAGGGAGGAATGTCCTTAGTCTTCACGCCGGCGAGTTTCGCGATTTCCTTCTTGAGAATCGTCTTCAAATAAAGTTTTTCCTTGAGCCAGACAGGAATCGCCTTGAAAAAGGACTCGATCCCCTTGGGAGCGTAACTGAGATAGGTTTCCAGCAAGCGCTCGAACTTGACCAAGGGTTTTTCGTAAAAGACGATGGAGTCGAGATCGCTGAAACCGACGCCGGCTTCCTGCAGGCAATAACGGATCGAATTCTCGGGGAAGTGCTCGTCGTGCTTTTTTCGGGTGAACCGCTCTTCTTGAGCGGCCGCGACGATGCGTCCGTCGCTGATTATAGCCGCCGCGCTATCGTGATAATAAGCGGAAACGCCAAGTATAGTGGTCATCGAGGCGCCAGCCTTAGGATAAACGGTTTCGACAGTCAATCCGGTAATTCGCCTGGATTAGGCCCAGCAGGCCGTCTCAAGCCTCGCCGGTCCATTGGGCCTGGGAGAGGGCTGGTTGATCTTGAGAACGCCAATTATCCACCGAGCTCGCGGCCCGGACGCAACCCAAGGTGCATTTGTCTTGGCAGGATTTATAGGTGTGGAATTCTCGCTTCAAATCCGCGAAAGTGTAATCCATCAGGTCTTTCCGAAAGGCGTCTCGCGTCTGCGAGCACCAACTCACCACGCCATTTTCGTCGACGTACAAATATCGGCTGCCGGCCCGGCACTTGAACGGGGCGCTGCCCTTTTGGATCATCTCGTAGCGGTAATCGGTGAATTCGGGGAAGCTCTTGGGTATCAGCTTCTTGATCTTCTCGAAAACGGAAAGCTGCTCGGCGTCGAGCTTCACCTGCCCGTCTTGGTCATGAATGATCAAGACACGCGGCTTGAAACCCATCTCCTTTGCGAACTGGATCACTTCATAGGTTTCATGGGCGGGACAAGACCCGATGACGCCAGAAACGACGACTTCGAATTTGGCAAAATCCTTCAAATACCCGAGGCGCTTGCGCAGGCTGTCCAAGACCTTGACCGTCACGTCGTTGGGCTTCACGCCGTCGATGGAAATTTGCATGGCCTGGAGGCCGGAATCATTCAGCGTCTCGATCAATTCCTTCTTGAGGTAAAAGCCATTGGTGATCATCGAGGTATTGAGGAACTTCAAGTCGTGCCTGCAGTAACGGATGAGCTCGGGAAGATCGGGATGCATGGTCGGCTCGCCGCCGGTGAGGTTGATCGAGTAGGCGCCCAATTCCTTGAGCTTGCGCGCCCTCGCCTTGAGTGCCTCCAGAGGTACCGGGTCGGATTTTTGGTCGAACTCGTTGCAATAGGTGCAGCTCAGGTTACAACGGCGAATCACCACCAATTGGGTGAACCAGGGGGAATATCGGATTCTTTGCAGCGGATTGACCATGGCGAATGAGGGCTTGGTTAGCATTCAGAACCGGGGCTGTAAACCCGGTTTCTTAGCTCAACTGGCGGAAATATTCGGCGTTCTCTTCGGCTTCCAGGGCGTTCAAGGCGTCTTCGGCCTTGGCCAAGTCCTCGCGGGTGTCGACTTCGTGCCAAATATTCTTGTCGAAAGGAACGACATGAATGGCCTCGCCCTGGGAGGCCAAGAGCGGAAGGACGTTTTCAACGACGGCCTTGTCGCCGCGAATCTGGGCGGTTTCGGCCAAGGCCTCACGGTACATTTCGGCTTTGTCGTGGGAAAGGTAGGTCAAACCGACATAACCCGCATCGTAGGTATCGAGAGTTTTGGACATGTCGACCACGTGCTTGTCGTCGTTGAGCAAGACCTTCATCTCGTCCTCGGCAAGGGCCCGCAGAAAATCGCAGAAGATGGTCGGCGTCTCCCTCTCTTGCAAGATGAAGGACCAAGTCTTTTCCGTGAAAACATGGTCGACGTTGCAGATCAGAAAGGACGAACTGAGATAGGGAAGCGCCGCTTCCATCGTGTAAAGATTCCCGAGGGTGAAGCGGCGATTTTCGACCAGTCGCAAACGGTCGCCGAATAAGCTGTAGTTTTCGTCGAGGTGGCGTTCGAGATTGCCGAATTCGAAGCCGCCCACCACGATCACCTCTTCCACGCGCTTGTTCGCGAGGAGCCTGGGCAGCGTGTAGTCGATCAGAGGCTTGCCGTTGAGGCGAATCAAGGCCTTGGGCAAGGCTCGCGTTAAATGTCCGAGCCGAAGGCCCATGCCAGCGGCGAGCAGAACTACTTGCATAAAACCCCCATCAATTGGTCCAGTCCATGGACCGTCCTCGCCCTCGGATGCACTTCGAGAAAATGGCGCTCCTCGAAGGTCCCCAGGCGTCCGACGAAATCGACACCGAAGTCGAGCGCTTGGCGGGCGTCGTGCAAAGAATCGCCCACGAAAAGCAGGTCGGACGTTTCGAGGTCGAAGTGATGCAAAACCTTTTCGAAATGGGCCTTCCCCTTCGAGAAGCCCTGTTTGAATCCCAAGACCAGGTCGAAGCGGGCCTCGGGACGACGGTCGAGATATTCTTCGACCAATTCTTGCCCGTTATTGGACGAAATGACGGCACGCACCCCGCGCTCTTGGAGATCGGCGATGGCGCCGGGAACTTCGTCGAAAAAAGGTCGGCCAAAATAATCTTCTTTCTTTCGGACCTCAAAGGCGTCAGCCACTTGGGCGTTGCGACCGTCTTTTGGGAACAACGACTCGAGCTGCTGAAAGAAAGGCAAGCCCGAGGTGCGAAGGTAATCCTCACGAGCCCGCACAGGCTTGACACCGTAAGTCTCCGCGATCAGTTCACCCGCCAAATCGGCGAAGGCACCCATCGAATCGACCAGGGTACCGTCGAAATCGAAGACGCAAACCTTTTTTTGGGGATGGCCATCGGACATATCAGGAAGACACCCCCGTGGCCTCCTCGTTCACCACCTTCGCCTCCATCGCCTTGGCGGAGCGACGGTTCTTGAGGGTGATCACGGAAAGGATGACGGCCACCGCGCTAGTCCCCAAGGCGGAAAAGAAAACGATGGCCTGAGGCAAATTGACGAGGGCCAGGAAGAAAAACAGAAAAGCGAAGAAATCCTTTTTCACCAGGAATTTCCCGTAATGCAGGGCCTTGGCGACCAGCGGATTTTGCTTTTTAGCCTGGGAGGTCACCACCTCTTTTTCGTAGGTGACCAAGGAAGCGGAAGAGCCCTTTTGCTGAATCAAATAATTGATCATGATGCTCAGCAGCACCGCGAAGGAAAGCAGGGAAACCTTGGCGAGATGGAGGATCCAGACGGCGTGCGTCTCATGATAGAGGCCGAAGGTGACGCCGGTGATGAAGGCGACGAAAGAGAGGTTATCACCCACCGTGTCAAACCAGGCGCCAAAGCGCGTCGCCTTCTGGTTGAGCTTCGCGACCTCCCCGTCGCAACCGTCGATGATGGAAACCGCCTGAAAAAGAAAACCGGCCGCAAGCAAGCTGGGATAGCCTCCGAAGGCCGCGATGACTCCCGCGGCAATGCCTAGGAGAAGGTTGAAGAAAGTGATGTGGTTGGGGGCGATGTTCGCCCGGGCCAGAAGGATGCTGATCGGGAGGGAGACGCGTTTATTGACGTTCCGAGCGATCCAGGCCTCGGTATTCTCGAGGATCTTTTGGGAACAATCCTGCTCGGAGGGGCTGAGTCTCATCAGATTCAAGGGGAATCCCAGTTGGCTCATAAAAATCTTCATCCTATAAGATACTCCCGTCGGCTCGATTTCGATGCTCAAGCATCGAAAAATCTTCAGGCCCTCCACAGCCGAAAAAACAGCGAGATTTCGAAGATTATCGGGCGGTTATAAGGTTTTTGACAAGTAGGTGTCAACGGCAAACTCCCGTCACAAAAAGCATTTTTGGCTATCCACCCCGGTTGGACTAGTATAAAAAGATTGGCCATTAACCTCATGAATTCATTGAAATCCCTCCAATTTCGACGCTTCCTTCGGCAGTTTTTTTTCCTGTTGGGATTGGCCTTCTTCGTTTACCTCGTTATCAAGCTTAAACCCTTGGTATTATTAGAATATTTAAAGACGGTCGGATGGAACTTCCTTTGGATCCTCGCCGTGAGTTCCGTCTGGATCGTCGCCTACTCCCTGGCCTGGGAGATTTTTCTCAAAAATTTAAGTAAGCGTGTGAATTTATGGGATATTTTTAAAATCAAAACTTCGGGTGAGGCGATCAACACCATCACCCCCCTAGGCTGGGGTGGCGGCGATCCCGCCCGCATTTTGATGCTCAAAGATCATATCCCCGTGAATGAGGGGACGGCCTCCGTCGTGGTGGACCGCACCCTGAACAATTTGGCCATTGCCTTGTTTATGCTGATCGGAGTCCTCGTCACTTTTATCCGCTTTACCCTTCCGCCGGTTCTCAAGGTAGGGCTTCCGGTCACTCTCTTCATCATCGTGGGGGTATCCGCTTTCCTTTATTACCGTTCCCATGAAGGCCTGTTCTTGTTTTTCCTCGACCTGCTCAAGAAGCTTAGGATCAAAAAGGAATTCTCCGAAAAGACCCTGAAAAACGTCCAAGAGATCGACGGGCACATCTCCCGATTCTATAAAATGAACCGCAAGGGCTTTGCGATGGCCTTCACCCTTCATTTCATCGGAAGGCTCTGCGGAGTCGCGGAGATCTACTTGGCGGCGCGATTTCTCGGGCATCCTTTTTCGATGATCGACAGTTATCTCTTGGCCTCCATGACCGTGATCATTAACATGATTTTCGTCTTTGTTCCCGGCGCCCTGGGGGTCATGGAAGGCGCCTTTGCGGGGATTTTCGCCCTGTTGCACCTGGATCCCGCCGTCGGCACCTCGATCCAGATCGTCCGCCGAACCCGGATGCTGTTTTGGACGGCCATCGGTTTCGTGTTTATGGCGCAAATGAAAAGCCCCGAGACGGACAAACCGAATCCCGCCCCGGCGCCGTAATGCAAAAGACGTGAAATTGCGTGGGAGCCGCCGAAAAAACCCTTGATAAAACGCCTAATTTCTTGGCATGAAAAAAGGAATTCATGAATAAAACTGATGTCTTCCACGAAGTCTTGCTTCCGAGAGCTCCACAGGTACCACCTTTGAAAATTCGCCTTCTCAAAATATTCTTCTTTTTCTCCCTATTAGCCGCCGCCGTTATTCTTTATCCCAAGTTTAAAGAATTCCGCGAACAGGGAGGCGGCAACACTCCCGTCGTGCTCGCCACCGCTCCCTCGGCGCAAGAGAGCAATTTCGCCAAGGCCGAGGTCTTCCGTCAGACCCTTCGCTACATGGTGAAAAATTATTACGACACCGATGCCTTGGGCCCGAAGAATCTCTTGAAGGAATCCCTGCTCGCTCTGTCGAGAAGCGTGCCGGAGATCCTGGTTCTATTTCCCGAGGGCGGTGGATCCCTCACGATCGAGGTCGAGGGCAAAAAGAAGAACTTCAACCTGCCTAACATGAAGACCGCCGAAGACATGCTCCCCGTGCTGCAAGACGTCTTCGCCTTCATCGAGGCGAATTACCACGGCGAGATCAAATTCGACGATATGCAGTACGCCGCGGTCAACGGCATGCTGGACTCCCTCGATCCGCATAGCGCCCTTCTCCCGCCGAAGATTTTCACCGAGTTCAAGACCCAAACCGAGGGAGAATTCGGCGGCATCGGCATCGTGATCGGCCTAAAAGAAGGCGAGCTCACCGTCATCGCCCCGCTCCCGAACACCCCCGCGGCGAAGGCCGGCTTGAAGCCCAAGGACAAGATCGTCAAGATCGGCGAGGAAGCCTCCATCAATATGGACCTCACCGAAGCGGTGGAACGACTTCGCGGCAAAGTCGGCACCAGCGTGACCATCACGGTCACCCGGGACGGCGCCGAAGCTCCCCTCGACTTCACGCTGACGCGCGCGAACATCAAGATCGAATCCGTGCAATCCAAGCTGGTGACGGGTCCCGAGGGCGACATCGGCATCCTGCGCGTGAAGAGCTTCCAGGAAGAAACCGCCCGCGAAATGAACCGCCACCTCAAGGAGATGCGGGACAAGAGCAAGAATTTCAAGGGCGTCATCCTCGACCTGCGCAACAACCCCGGAGGGCTGCTCAACCAAGCCATCGACATCTCGGATAAATTCCTGGCCAAGGGCACCATCGTCCTGACGGTGGGCGCCAACAACCAAATCCTCGAGGCCGACGAAGCCACCCAAGGCGACACCGAACCCGACTATCCCGTCGTCGTCATCGTCAACGACGGGTCGGCCTCCGCCTCCGAAATCGTCTCCGGCGCCCTCAAGAACAACGACCGCGCCGTCGTCATCGGCAGCCAAACCTTCGGCAAGGGCAGCGTTCAATCCGTTTACTCGCTGAAAGACGGCTCCGCCCTCAAATTAACGGTGGCCCAATACCTCACTCCCGGCAACGAATCGATACAGTCGGTGGGCATTACGCCCGACATCCAGCTGGTTCCCGAGAGCATCGGCAAGGACAAAGTCGACTTGATTGAGAGCCAGACCTTCGGCGAAAAAGATCTCGAGAAGCATCTCGAAAGCAAGTTCAAGCACAGCGGCAAACCCACCTACACGGTCGGATTCTACCAGGCCAAAAAAGGCGACAAGGGAGATAAAGACGAGCCAGACGAGGATCGATCCAATTACTCCAATGACATCGAAGAAGACTTCCAGATCCAATTTGCCGAGCAAATGCTGCGCAAGGTGGAGTCCAGCGACCGCAAGAAGATGCTCGACCAGGTGAAAGATTTGGTCGCCAGCGCCGGCACCCAAGAAGACAAGAAAATCCAAGATGCCTTGGCCGGCATCGGAATCGATTGGTCGACAGGCCCCGCCACCGGAAAACCCCAGGCCGCGGTGACTTTCAACATTCACTCCACGGCGGGACAGGTCTTGAAGGCCGGTGAAGAAGTGAAGCTCGAGCTGCAGGTCCACAACGTCGGAGACGCGCCCTTCCAACAGCTCATCGCCTCCACCGAAAGCGAAAACTTCCTGCTCAAAAATCGGGAATTCATCTTCGGCAAGATCAACCCGGGCGAAACGAAATCCTGGTCGGTGCCGATCAAGATTCCCGCGGCCTCCTTGCGCCGCGAGGACAAGGTTCTCTTCGTCTTCCGCGAGGGCAACGGCAACCTTCCCGAAAAATTCCAAAGCATGGTGGTGACTGAACCGCA
>JAIOPF010000027.1:0-16800 GCA_021414045.1 Deltaproteobacteria bacterium
GGGCATTCCGATTCGCCCTTAATGACTATGAAAATTGAAATCGTCACTCCCTACCAGAACATCACCTCTGACGAAGCCGACGAAATCTACGCCGTCGGCCCCAAAGGGGAGTTTGGTGTTTTACCGGGTCATGCGCACTACATTACCCCGCTTGCGACGGGCCGTCTGTATTACCGCAAGGGCGGAAAGCGTTTTGCCTTCGTGGTCGAAGGTGGCTTTCTCGAGGTTTACGAAGAGAAAGTGATCGTCATGGCTGACCATGTCGAGAAGGCCGAAGACCTCGATCTGGCGAAATCGAAGCAAGAGCTCGATAAGCTCGAGAAACAGCTTTCGCAAGGCACCTTGGAACCCGAACAATACGAACAGCTCCAACGCCGTCGCCTCAAAGAGCAAGTTCGCGTGCAAACCTTATCCGAGGCCGCCTAAGCCTCTTCCCAAATCCCAAGAAATTTTGCTGTCCCCCGATCCTAGGCTGGTTTACAAAGAAACCCGCAGTTTAAAGAAGGAGAGGGTGCTTTGATACGTCGCGTTCATTGGCGGGTCCTACCTTGCGTTACCATATTGATCGCTTTGACCCTGGGGCTTAGTTCCTGCAGCGGTTGTCGCGGCAAAAAAAAGACGACTCCGAGCAAAAGCACCATTTCTCAACCGTCGGCGACTCCCCCTCCCGAGGCCCCGCCTTCAACCCCTGCGGTCAAATCGACCCCTTCACCGGTGGCGACGCCTGCTGTGGGACTTAAGTCACCGGAGACTTCTGGCCCCAAAACTGGCGCAACTCCAGCTCCGGGATCCTTGGGAACCCCTAACCCCACCGCTAGCAACGGCGATCAAGTTCCGAATGCGGAAAGCCTTCCGACGGAAAGTCAGGCTATGATTCAAGTCAGCGTGGGGGATCCGATCAAGACGGCGGAGGGAACAACCCTCGTTTTGGACAAAGCCCAAGCGAGTTATGGTGGGAAGGCCCCGTTGAAATTTCTTTGGACCCTCTTATCCGGGCCACAAGAGGCGATCAAAATCGCGAAAAACACCGATCTTCAGCCTAGGGTCATGATTGGCGATCTCGAGGCGCCGACGGAGTGGCTCTTAAGATTGCAAGTCAGCGACGGAAAGACCGAAAACAGCGCAGATCTCAAGATCAGCGCCTTTCCCGCCCATCTCGAGGCCGTTGCTCGCATCGGCGGTGCCTGGGTCGGCGTCAAACGCATGGGCGACAAATGGGTCGCGGCCCGGGGCAACGACCTGGAAATTTTATCGCCGGACTTAAGTCCCTTGGCAAAGGTTACCCTCGGGCGGGCGATTGCGCAATTCTTCGCGGCGGTGGATGCGACCGGCAAGGGAACGATCTACGTCCAGGCTCCCGAGGGAAATTGGTCGGTACTGCAATCGGACCCGGCCGGTGGTAGTAAAAAAACCGACTTTCCGCAGCTGGGGAAAAACATCCGGCGCGTCGTCCCCTTCGAATTTGACAATACGCCCTATGTCTTCGCTTTGCTGGAACGCAGCATCGACCTTTGGAATATCAGCGATCCCTTGCATCCCAAGCTTAAAACCAGTCTCGGCGGTTTCTTGAAAAATCCGCTCTTTTTGACCTTTCTCCAGCGGAACATCTATGTGGCGGAGGAAGACGCGGTTCACTTGATTGATTTTTCGACGGGGAATTTAGTAGCCTCGGTGCCTTCCGGTGGCTCTATCACTTCGCTGGCCACTTATAGCCTGGATGGTAAGAACTACCTGCTGACGGCGATTGGGAAAGACCGCACGGCCCAAGGCCGTAAGGATTACGGCCTGCGGATTTTTGAAATCGACGCGGGAGGCCGTTTGGGAGGGGAAAAGCGGATCGCTGTCGGGGAAGGCCTGCCCGTGGATAGGGCCGTCATGATTCCCGGAGCCGGTCAGGTCTTGCTCAGTGTTCCGACGGAAAAGGGTTTGGCCTTGCGGATGATCGATCTCAAGCAAGGTAAAGAGATTCCGCTCAATGGCGAGGCCGCGCAGGGCTTCATTGCGATCAGCGAAATCACGACAGGACGCATCGCCGATAATTCGGTGGCCCTGATTTCCGATGGAAATCAACTCAAGGCGCTGGCTTTCAAGCCAAACGGCGAACCGCCCAGCTCTTACAGCGTGACCTTGTTCAAAAACTTGCCCGGCATTCTCAGCGCCGCTTGGGTGAAGGCGAGCGGGGATGCGGCTCATCTATGGGTAGGAGACGAAGGAACCCAAGCGGGTGGGGCCTTGGCGATCTTGAACGGACAAGAGTTTCGAGTCAACGAGGCCTGGAATGCCCCGGACGGAACCTATCCGGCTCACGCGGATTTTCGGACGGGCGGGGACCTCAACCCTCTGCTTTACCTTTCCGAAGATCTGGCCGCGCTCAAGCATTCGGGAGCCGAGGGTCTTTTGGGCTTAAGTTCCAGCAATCCGAAAGACGCCAGTTCGGTGGACTTTTCCAAAAATTTGGTCGGCGTGATCAATCCTCAAGGACAGCTTCGAGGTTCGGGAATTGCGGGTCGTTCGACGGAAGCGGGACTGCGCATCGTGATTGCCGTCTCGCGCGTTTCCGGAAACGTGGGTGGAGCGGGAATCGCCTTGTTGGACAAGCCAACGGCCCAAGCAGCCAAGGCCTTCCTTACGGGAGACTTGGCTAAGGCCATGACCTTGATCCCAATGCAGGATGACAGGGACGTCGCGCTGAGCGCCGACGGGAAGGCCGCCTTCGTCGCCGCGGGGGCGGACGGGCTGATCGCCGTGGATCTTGAGAAAAAAATTCCGGTCGCTCGAATGAGCTTGGGCACCACCGATTGGATCGCGGACCGAGTGCTTTTGGGCAAGAACGGAGACCTGGCTTTGGTATCTTTCGTCAATCGGGCCACTCGCAAGGTTTTGCTGAAGACCTTCGGCATCGGTTCGGGCCTGCAGATGCAGGAATACGGGACCATTGCGGGTCTTGCGGCGGTGAATACCGTCGAGGGCGTTCGAGCCCCGCGCCCGGCCTTGACCGAAGACGACCTCTATCTCTTCATTCCGACCCAGCCTCGGGTTTTGGGCGTCTACAATCTCAGCAATCCCGCGGATCCGGCCAAGATTGCCGAAATGGAAGTCGACAGCGAAATCCGGGGAGTGGCCTTGGCCAATCGATTCAAAGATATCTTCTTGGCTTTGGGTCCGGCGGGAGTGGCCAAATTGGCCTTTGGTTTCTAGCTTTTCCTCGATTTTTTGAGTCCCGAAAAATAGCGACAGCCGCGTTGCAAAGGGCAGGCGTCGCAGGCCGGCTTTCGAGCGTCGCAAAGGCCCCGGCCGTGGGCGATCAGCAGGTGGTGGGCCTCCGTCCAGTGCGCCCGGGGAATAGTCTTCTGTAGTTCCAGTTCCACCTGAAGCGGATTTTTGCCCTTCGCTAGTCCCAATCGTCGAGAGACTCGAAAGACATGGGTGTCGACGGCGATGGCCGGAGTGCCGAAGGCGTTGGAGATGACGACATTGGCCGTTTTTCTGCCGACGCCCGGTAGCTGAGTTAAGGCATCAAAATTCTGAGGGACCTCTCCGTTAAATTCGTGGACGAGCTTCTGGCAGGTGGCGAGAATGTTTTTTGTCTTGGCCTGAAAAAGGCCGCAGGTCTTGATGTAAGACATCAGACCCTTTTCTCCCAGTTGCAGCATTTTTTGGGGCGAATCCGCCTTCTTAAATAGGTCGGGAGTAATGAGGTTTACACGCTTGTCGGTGCATTGGGCGGAGAGGATGGTGGCGATCAATAACTCAAAGGGGCTGCGGTAATCCAAGCCGCAGTGCGCCTCGGGGTAGAGCTTGCGGAGTTGGTCGAGAATGTTTTTAGCTTTGGCTGTGGGCACAAAATGAAGGGCCATCCGTGGATGGCCCCTAATGGTAGGCGTATGCGGACTTGAACCGCAGACCTCCTCGATGTGAACGAGGCGCTCTAACCAGCTGAGCTATACGCCTGTATCCCCATTTGGGGAAATTTCCATTAACCTTGGCTTCGCGGATTGGCAACGGGAAAATCCACACCGAGGTCTCCATTTCTTCATTTGACCAAGAATGTAACAAAAGTAGTCAGTTTTAAGTGGGTGTTGGAGATGGGTTTTTCCCGAATTTGGGAGGGATACCGAACTGTTCGATCTTAAGATAAAGGGTACGGCGAGAGATCTTGAGCATTTGAGCCGCCTTGACTTTATTGCCACCTACCTTTTCCAGGGCATATAAAATCGCCTTTTTCTCCAGATCCGCGATTTGGGGGTCTAGTCCCCGGGACTCTGGATCTTGGAAATCCCCATTTGGAACGGCTTGCAACTGCCGTTCGACCGAAGCCTTGGATTGTCTTAATTCTTCGAGGGACCTTTCCATTTCCTCGCGGGTCTCGGTGTGTCCCAGTGCCAGCGTGGCTTGGTCGGCCAAGGCCTCCAGCCATGGAAGGTGTTCGGCTTGAAATACCCCTTGGCGATGGCGATTTTCCAAGTAAAGCACCCCAAGGGCTCGAGACCCCGCCCGCAAAGGGACACAGAGCAAGGAGCGTAACGGCGTCGCCCGCGATGCGGCATGCGAACCGTCCTCATTTGGAGGTGCGTCATAAATAATTTGTGACGCACTTTGACGCAGCACTTCCTCCGCGATACGGCGACCGAACCGCATCTCTTCTCGGTCCCAAATCGTCGGATCCAGGCGACGCGTGGCTCGCATCTCGAGTTGGCCTTGTTGGTCCAAGGCCACGAAGCCGCTTTCGGCATCGGTGAATCGCAGGGCCACCGTCAGCGTTTCTTCCAGCAAGGCCTGGGTGCTGCTTTGCTGCAGCATGCGGCTTTGGAGGGAACGCCATTTTTCGAAAACGACCATGGCCCCGGACGAGCCAGAGGGTAGGGTACCGTCGGCGGTAGCGACCGCAGGTCTGGGGATCGCCTTGGCCTTGGCGATGGCTTCCAGGCCCTCTGTAATTCGCTGCTTTTTGCGATCCCGAAGAAAGCTGTCGCGATAGGGTTCGGGAACTTCGGGGAGTAATTCGCTGAGAATTTCTTGGGCGCGGTGATAGGAAGCCTCGGCCTCCTCGAGGCGTCCTTGCAAGCGCTCGAGGTCTCCGATGTCCGTGTGGATTTGCCAGAGGATAATAGTGTCCGCACGGCCGGCGGCCTCCTCCCGGATTTTTTCGTAGGTGGCGGCGACCCATGTCGGCAGAATATTTCCCTGCGACACCGCTTGTTTCGCGCACAACCATTCCACTTGAAGGCCGTGGGGGCTTTCCCCCGCCTCGGCTTCGTATCGCTGGATTTCCCGGAGCGAGGCCTCGCGGGCTTCTTGGCGCCCTTGGGAGAACTCGAAATTGGCCCGTGCTAGCAGCGCCCGGATAATGACGGCCTTTTCGCCCAGATCCTTGGCCTGGACTAGGGCCTGACGAAGATAGTCTTCCGTTTTTTCCGGGTTGCCGCGGCCTTCTTCCGCGACGGTCATCAGATAGAGGTTGTCGGCGACCAGGGACGGCATTTCTTCTTGGCGTCCAAGGTCGAGCGAGCGAATGAGCGACCCTTCCGCCTCATGCCAACGCCCGAAATGAAGATAGAGCTGCCCGAGGCGATTTAAGATCGAGGCTTCGGTCTTGCGCTGAGTCAATTCGCGAGCCAGGTTCAGTGCGGACTGATAAAGCTGATAGGCCTTCGCCCACCGCCCTTGGTCGCCATAGAGCGCGGCGGCATTGACGGAAAAGGTCATTTCCTGATCGCGGCGCTTGGCTTCGTGAGCAAAATCCGCCGCTCTCTCGAAATGCAAGGCGGCCTGGACGAAATCCTTTTCGGCCTGACAGCTTAGTCCCTTGTAATTTTCAAACCTCGCCCTTTTGATCGCGGGTGCCTGGTTTAAGAGCTCTTCCGGTGTGGAATGGAGGAAGGTCTTTGCCTCGCGACGACGACCCTGGCGAAAGGAAAGGTAGGCCCCTGTCAGGTAATACTCCAGGTTGGGCCGGGATTTCAGTGCAGGGTGTTCATGGAGTTTTAGTAATAAAGATTGGGCCTCGGCGAGGCGGCCGAGCTCGGACAGCAAATAAATGAGGGTCGCGAGAAAGTCAGCGACCAAGGCCGGGTTGGTCCATTGATAGACCTGGGGGATCCAGGGTTCAGCGAAGGCCAAGGCTTCTTTCTCGATGCATTGGATCACGCCGGGGGGGACGGCGCTTTCCCGCAGCATTTCAAGATCGAGGCCCCCTTTCTCCCAAGCTTCGGCACCAGGCAATTTTCCTAGAGCCATTTGGTAGAAGATCAGGCCCAAGGAGTAGAGGTCGGCTCGTGGGTCTGGTTGGTCACCCGCGAGCAGCTCCGGGGCCCAATAGGGCCTGCAGTCGGCCCAAGCTTCTTGGGGGAGATTCGGTCCTAGGGACAGGCCGAAGTCGGTTAATTTCAAATGTAGGCGATCGGGGATTTTTTCTAGAGAATTTCCGGAAATCTTGAGGACCAACAGGCTTTCGGGTTTGAGGGCACCGTGGACGATGCCCCCCTCATGGAGTTCACCCAGGGCCCAAGCGGCTTGAACCATGAGTTGGAATACGATGCCCCACTCTTGAACCGCCGCCTCTTGGATTAAGCCCCTACCCTCCACATGCTCGGTGGAGTAAAAAAGCACCTCTCCCTCCTGGCCCCATTCGATGAGCCGGAGAAGATTGGGGTGCCGTAAAAGCTGAAGTTGGTCCCAATTTTGACGAAAGGCCTTAGGGTCGGGAGAAAATCCCTTCTGGAAGATTTTTAAGTTCAGGAGCCGTCCGGAGCTCTCGAGGTCTTTTGCTAAATAGGTAACTGCAAAAGCTCCTTGGTTTAGGATTCGAACTAGCTCGTAGCGTTGAACAATTTTTTTTTCATATTCCATACTGAAAATATGACTACTTAATTTACATTAAAATGGAAATAAAAACGAGATTGGTAAATTTTAAATAATAAAACCAATAAGTTATATAATGTAAATATTTTATACAGAAATAGAGATGGGATTCTTAGAAAACCAACTCTTTCACTGAGAGGACTTGAGTGACCTCAAGGAGATCAATCATGGTGTGTTGGGCTTTGAAAATCATTATGAATACTTTTTAAACATATTTTTCAGCATCTCAAATAAATGGGAATAATCTGAAATGACCCAAACTTTAGAAAAAGGCGGGGTAATCCATTCAGAAAATGGGAAAGGATATTCCTGGATTGGGGCAAATTCACTACATGCAATGGGAGGAAGGGAGCGAATTGGAGACTTTTTTCCGCAAATTAATTCCGTACAATCATTTAACTATTGATTATTGAAGAGATATTTTAATTTATCCTCAATTGAAGTTTTGGCAGGGCCTTTGCTTATGTATTTGGTATGGTACGACAAGCAAAGCAAAGCATCGCACAAGAGAAGACCTGGGAAGGAAGTCCCAACGAGTTTTTGGATGGAATCCATCTCGTTGGCGAGGAGGCACCTGCCTTTTCGGGAGATCCCTTGCTGCGGTCGGCCCTAGGTGAAGAACTACGGAGGATTCAGGCCCGCGCGACCAAAGGGGACAATATGGCCCGACGTTATGTCGGCAGTTGGCGCAAGGTGCTTGGTTAATTTTCTTTCAAGTGTTTGGGAGTGGGCCGGTCTGCTAGGGGTAGACCGGCCCTTTTTTTTCTCTCCTGAAATTTGTGACGCAGAATTCACCTAACTTAGCGCGTCAAAAAAATCATAAGTCCTTACTCATGATCCTTTCTGTGGATAAGTATTTTTAGCCCTTTCGCATCTGATTCTTGTGAAATTTTCCTCGAACTTTTAAGATGCCCAAAACCAAAAAACAGACATCGATTGTTATTTTCAGGCATCCGAATCGACGGCGATTCCGTCGACAAAAACATCATGAATTCTCTCGCTCACACCCTGGAAGAACTCCTTAAAGCGCCCCGAAAAACCCTGGAATCCCTATTGCCAATGGGTTCCATCGGAGAAATTCCGCAGCAGCTGAAGAAAATATTTTCCTTCGATTACGAAGATAAACCCTTGGAAGAAAAGTTCTTCGCGGCGCACCGGCATTGGCTCAAACTGCTGCATGATTATTACTTCCGCGTCGAACATGCCGGGCATCTTGCCGAAGTTACGGAATTGGCCAAACGCGAAAAGGTGATCCTGATCAGCAACCACGCCAACACCCTCGAGGCAGCGCTCATTTGTTATTATTTTTATTCCAGGCATCTGGGCTTGGTGCGGACTCTCGTTTATAAAGAAGCCTTCCGTTTACCTTTGGTGAGGGAGTTTTTCCGCAGCGGCCAATGCATCCCGATCAGCGTCGCGGCGGGCAAGGAGGCATTGAAGAAGGACCATATCCTGCTCTTCCCGGAGGGAATGGATTTCATCAAGCATTATATCAAACGAGATTACGTGGTGAAATTCCACAAAGGCTTCCTGAACATCGCGAAGGAGTACTTGCAGGAGAACCCCGGCAAAAAGGTCCACATTGTGCCGGTGGGCCATGACGGCATCGATTATACGATCAAGTTTTGGGTCATCAATCACCCCTTTCTCGTCGAAAAATTCATTAAGCCCTTCCTGCATTACCCCTATTTAGTCATTCCGAAGGCTCCTTTGGTTTTTCCGAGCAAAGCGATTTTCAATTGGGGCCGGCCTCGGGCCGTAGGATTGGAAGAACTCAAGAGCGAGAAGTCCCTCATCAAGCTCACCCATGAGTTTCGTGGCGATATCGTCCGGCTTCGACACCGCGCCAGGCAGCTACGCAAGCTGAGCAAACAAACCGAGTCATCGCCGGGCGAGGTTTAGCCCCAAACTCCATCATATCCCCTCGAAACGATGGGAGATTTTAGTTGAAATCTCAGTGAATCCCCTTAACATGCGGGAAATTCCACGTGCCTTGAGCCTTTATAAGGAGAGCTGTCATGCAAACCACGGAAATCCTCCAGTCGGTTTTTCGCTGGATCCACGTCGTCGCTGGTATCTTGTGGATCGGCCTGCTGTATTTTTTCAATTTCGTGAATGGTCCCTTCGCCGCCACCATGGACGGCGAAACCAAGAAAAAAGTCGTTCCCCAACTGATGCCCCGGGCGCTTTTTTGGTTTCGTTGGGGTGCGGCCTGGACCTGGGTCACGGGCGTGATTCTGGTCATGCTGGTGTTTTACCATGGCGGCGCTCTTTTTGAGGGAGCGACCCAAAACTGGAGCCTTCCGTCCTTCCTGATGATCGCCATCACCTTCCTGGGAGTTTTCGTCTATGACGCGATCATGAAAACCCTCGGTGCCAAAAATCTCAAGGCGGCGGTGGTGCTCTTTTTCCTGATCATCTCCGCATTGGTCTATTTCCAAGGGACCTGGGCCGGTTGGAGCTTTCGCGGTTATAATATCCATGTCGGCGTCCTATTCGGCACCATCATGGCTTTCAACGTTTGGTTTCGCATCTGGCCTTCGCAACGCAAGATCATCACCGCGGTTCGTGACGGTCAGGCTCCTGATCCGGCCGTGGTCGCCTTGGCGGGTTCGCGATCTCGACAAAACACTTATATGTCCATTCCCTTGGTCTGGACGATGCTCAACTCCCACAATAGCTGGGCGGCGAGCTGGTGGTGGTCGGTTTTGGCGGCTATCGCCTTGGGTTGGTTTGGCTGCAGCCATCTGCTGAAGAAGGCTCCGAAGGTGCAGGGGTTTTAAGCTAGTCTTAAGTTGAGCAGAATATGAATTGTCAGGGCGATCTACGATAACGTAGATCGCCCTTTTTTTTGAGGTTATCGGTTGGCCCTGCTTCAAGCAGGTTAATTGACCTTGCCCCGTCCCCATCCCTCTCCTCGCTATAAAACTTACAAAAATAACATTTTGCAAAGGTGGAAAAATTGTAACTCCTTGAAATCCCTTATCCTGAACTTGGCAATCCATTTGCTCCTAATCCTCAGAACCAGCCATTTCGCTGGAATTCCAAAAGGAGAATCTTAGAAGAAAAAACAATTTAGGAAATAGGAGGATCGTATGGAAACCAAAAAAGGACTGAAGTCCGCCATCTTTTCGATGGTAATGGGGTATTTCCTTCTAGGAAATGCCGCCTTCGCTCAAAGGATTCCTATATCCGGGGCGCTGTTCAAACCAACGTCAATTCTTGGGACGAATTCGGCATTACCGACGAGCCGGTCTTTGAGTCCGACTGCCACTAACCCAATACAAATCCATCCCAAGGCCGAATTGTCCTCGAGCATCGCCGACAATGGGAACCCCATCCAAATTCTTTCGGGTGGCGGCGGCAAATTAATTCCTCCAACGGAGTTGGGAGATGTTCAGGTCAAGCCGCAATTTCTAATAGATAACCCTAAACAATTTGCGGACCTTTTATCGAAGGTCGATTGGGACGAAGACGGCGTCGGGGAGAATGACAATTGCCGGTCGGTGCCAAATCCTTCCCAAGGCGATGTCGATGGCGACGGCATTGGAGATGCCTGCGACAATTGTCCCTTGCAAAATAATCCCAAACAAAAAAATTGGAACCAAAATAAATACGGGGACGCCTGCGAGGATTCCGACGGTGATTACGCTTTCGATGACGTCGACAATTGCATCACCGTACCCAACAAAGACCAAGCCGATCTCAACGGGAACGGGACGGGGGATGCCTGCGATGCGGAGTGCGCGGAGGCGCCATCGTTGGCAATAAATGAAATTTCCGCATCGTGCAAATATCATAAGGCGGATGAATGCGATAAGATCGTGGGTGAAGGAACCTGTGACCCTGCATATTCGGAAGGACAGTTAGTAGTCACAAGCTTTCGTGTCATGGTGCCTTGGCAAACCCAAAACGCAAGTGACCTAAATATCACCTGTAATCAGCATCGAGTGGTCGGAGGTTCCGTCTCCGTGAAGAGTCATGTAAAAGCTCTGAACTATTCGGAAGATTCCGGGGTGCTGGATACCAATGGTATTGTTGATCTATAAAATGCCTATGACGTTGATTGGGCCGATGCCGCAAAAGCATTAACAGGTAATGTTGGGCAAGGGGGTAGCACCAGGGATTATCCCGACCGCAGTGAGTGCGAACTCACCGCCCAAGGAGTTTGCGGTAAAACCGCCACCGTGAATTTCTCGGTTTGGTGTCCTTGATCCCAGTTGGCGTGAGAGTCGCTTATAAATCTAACAGGTGGTGAAAGGGCTTATTAGGCGCTCTTTCACCACTTGTTTTTTGGGGCCAAAAATGAGGAACAAAAGGACGAATCACCGCGCGGAAATCCGCCGGGCCCTCTGGCAAATTTGTGCCGAGACCAAGCGTTGGCCACGAGATCTGAAATTCCTCTTTTACAATTTTTAGACAATTAACAATTTTTACGAATAAAAATTTCAAAAACCAAAAACATTTTCCTGAATTCCTGTAACTAATTGAATTTAATAAATATTTAAAAAGGGTCGATTGGCACTTCCCTTGCTTAATGTATTCGTAGAAGAGATGCCAAAAGGCATCCATCAAATAGACATCACGTAAATCCCATAACTGGCCGCCTTAACCGGGCGGCCTTTTTTTACCCATTTTTCCTAAGACTCCGCTTCGACCAAATCAGGGGAAATTGTCCCGGGGCCCATGGGAAAGGAAGTGGGATCGGAGGAGATGTCCTGAATCTGCGAGGGCAACAAATGCAAAAAGTCCTCGATAATCGGTTTGGTTACGGGAATTTCATCATCCAAACGTGATGTCGCAGGGCGAGGTGTCAATCTCGCCGGGGGTAGACATGGCCGACTTGCGTTTGGGCTCCAGGAAAATTTTATCTCTCGAGTCGCCCATCGGAGAGCGATCCGCGACCGAAGCTGGCGAAAGCGCGCGTCCGGATTCCAACTTCGAGGACCTGCGTCAGGCTCTCGGCGCCTTGGTGCCGGCCTTGTTACGCGATGCCTCGGGTGGATTGGACCTTTCGCGGATCAAGGCCAAGAGCTTTTCGGAATTCAAGACTTTCCTTCAAGATCAAGCCGCGCTGAACGACGGTTTCAGCTTTCGCAATCCCTACGAGACATTGCTTCAGAATGAAAAATACGCGCCTCTGCTGAAGACGCTTTATCGGCGCATCGGGGGTTCTAAAGAAACTTCGACCTGCGACGCCGACCTTTTGCTGAAGTTCCAGGCGGAATTGGTCGAGATCGATGCGGATCGGTTCGTCCAAAGGCATTTCTCCTCCCAAGAAGGTCGCCGAAAATTAAGAAGCTACTTGGGAGACGCCCGTCATTTTCGCAAGGAAGCGCGCAGCGAACTGGTCAAAGCCATAGCCAGGGCCTCGGAACAAAATAAAACGGCGGCCTTCTACCAATTGGATGGGGTTACGAATCAGATCAGCCTATGGAATTATTTCAACTGGTTCGTGACGGATGAGGAGTTGAACAAGGCGGTTCTGGCCGCCGAAGACCTGTTAAGCGCGGCGGATTATGTTTTTTCAGAACAGGAGAGGATCGCGGCAAAGGAAAAAAGCGATTCCAGCCATCGCTCGCTCTTGTCCGGAGAATACTCGGGAAGAGAGCTGACGGATGAGGATTGGAAGAAGTACGAAGCCTTGGCGGCTTCTCCCCAAAAGGGCCCGGTGGGAATTTTTCAAAATCAACTGGCCAACCTTTGGCTACTTACGGCCAACAACTCCAACTGGAAAAGCGAAGAGCAGGGTTCCCGACCCGAGGGACGCGGCCATATTCTCAGGCAAGTCGAGGATCTGCTGAGGCGAACCGAGACGATCCGAAGCGAAAAGGATTTTGAACGGCTTAACGAGCGTATCCAGGATTTTCTCAATGGCGAGATTCAAGGCTTGGGCCATGTCGAAGAATCCGTCCTGGACCGAACGCTGCGGGAATTGTGGGCTGAAGCGAAACACCAAACGATAGGCTGCGGATTGGAGGAGCTGTTCGAAGGACTTGGGGCCCAAAGACGCTCCGCCTATGAGGACCTGCGGCGTAGTTCGGAGGAATACAAGCATGCCATGGCCATGGGAGAGAAGATCCGCCTTTCAGGGCCTTCCGACGAAGGCCTGAAAGATTTGTCCTCGGCCCTGGAAGCGACCAAGCTCCAGCTCTGGCATGGTTATAAGCAACATAAGGCACTCTCCCGGGGAATCTCCAACCTCGCCGGTGTCTTCGGTACCGGGGACATCGCGGAAATCAGGAAGGCCAATGCCTTCATCGACCGGACCCTGCAAAAGCTCGGCAAGGACGGCCTTTCCAACGACCAGCGGATTCAGCTCTTGTCGGAATTGCATGAGTCCTTGCAAAAGAATGGCTTGCTCTACCGCGCCTTCGAAGCCGCCGAGATGGACGGCACCGAGCAACTCATTGGCCTCGCGCAGACGATTGTGGTCACCGCCGGAATGGCGATGGCAACCAAAGGAGCGGGGACCTTGATCCAAGTCGACCTGACCCTCATGCGCACAGCTATGGGAGCGCGAGCCTTTAGAATGGCGCAGGGTTTCGGGTTGGGGATGCAGATGACCACGGCGGAGAATGTCCTCTCTGTCGCGTCTGGAGAAGTTCGCCAGGGTCCGGAAACGGTAGGAAAGTGGTTCAAAGACGCCGTCGCCACAGGAACCTCGATGGCTCTTTCCGGAGCGCTGCATCTCAATCACACAACGAAAGAAAGCGTGATCAAAAACCTCTGGGCGCGATACACCGTGAACGGCATCCAGGGAGCCCGCAATTTCCTGGTCGATACGGGGATGGAGGCTATAGAGGAACTGGTCGACCAGTATACTCGTCAAGTCCTTGAGGGGAAGAACGAGGCATTATCATGGCAAGAGCTGCACGAGATCGTCGCTCTCAGTTTGGCCGGTGGCGGTTTAAAAGTTGGCGCCGTCGCCGAAGCCATAAGTGGCGGCGGGATCCCCGCTTCGGGAAAAGTCCGGAGACCTTCAACTCAATGGACCCAACCCTGGTTTCAAGCTTTGACGGCTCCCATGTGGACGATGATGGGGGCGGGGAGTGTCGGCCCCTTGGGTCTTTTAGGAAAGCGATCAGGCGCGGCGTCATTAATTGAACGCTTAAAGGGTTTGCAGCAGGATTGGATGAAAAGGCTGGAAGGAAAGGGAGCCCGCCTAAAACAATGGCCTTTAGCGGCTCTTCTTTCCGGTTGGGGAGAAGATGTCCTCTGGCTCGACCGATACTTGAAGGAACATCCAGGGGAAGAGCCTCATTTGACGCAAGTGATATTGCCGCTGCCCAATCAAAGGATTTCCGCCGAGGATGGGGAGTATCATGACCTTTCTTTCATGGAGACGACCCTCATCGCCCTTGACGGGCAGATCGGAGTCCCCTTCAGACACGGCGAATTCGATTCCCTGCATTATCTGTTTCCTCCGGAAATACTCCTGGCTTCGGCGAATGCCATTCACGGTACCCAAGCTTTTGAATTGAGGGAGGTCTCCCATTTGCTTTCCTTGGGAGAAATGCGGGGAATGATGTCCCAAAACGCGAGGCCTCTGCTGATGGTCAAAGCTCCGCAGGATATTCACGGGTATCGTGGCGTGCACCCCTATTTGGCGGCCCTTCATGATGTCTATCACTGGATTAGGGTGAGCGGGGTTCCTTCGGAGCAAAGGACAAGGATGCTGGATCTCTTCGATGCCTTGGAAAGGGCGTCTCGCCGCGTCTCCGACCAGGAAGAGTTGAATTTTTTTCGCGAGAAATTATTGGATGGCCATTGGAGGCAAATACCGACTTTGGAGGAGCTTGGAGCCGCGGCGATGGCGGAGAGAGAAGGGCTGGTATCGAGACCGCCCACTTCAGCGATTTTCGAAGGCTTAACTTCGCAATTAAGGAACGAACTCTACAATTTTTTTCATCCATCCCAATTCACCCGAATATCCCGTGAACCGGTAGTTATTTCGGGCAGTTTCTTCGCCTCGGGTAAGATGGGTTCGTTCGGGAACGTCTCCTGGGTCCCCGAAACCGAATACTTTTTCGAAAAGAAGCTGGGCGATGCCATGCCGGAGTTGATGTTACGCCCTGAAAAGGTGGCTGCCGAAGCGAAGTTGTCGGAGGAACTTCACGGACACCTGTTGATTGAGGCCCGAAAATTTGTTGAAACCGATCTTGGCAATTGGTGGAGGAAGTTACCGAGGATCCCAAGGCTGGAAAAAGAGAAAATCGTCTCCTCGGTCTATGACCGCCTAATTGCCAGCGCAAGGGTGGGTTCTCGCTTTTCGTCGATGCTCGAACATTCCGGGCATAACATCTATTATTACCAGCTGGGCCTCCACCACGCCGATCCTCATTGTCTTATCCTCTCGCGTCTTCACGGGATGATGCTGAATTTCGCTCGATGGGGAAAGATGGGCCTCGAACCGGAATGGTTCCCGGGATTTGAGGAAGGCGAGGATTTTCATGAAGAGTTCCCGCTCCTGCCCAAGCATCTTCGGGAACGGGATATTCCCGGAACCGAGGGCCGGTTATTTTTGGAAATCTCCCCCGGGATGTTTGAGAGCGCCCATGGCGTCGATTACCAACTCAGTTGGAAGGGAAAACTGCTGGGATCCGAGATCGAGGAAATCGTCCCGATCATGACGGCGGGTTTTCGCCGGGTGGAGGACGGGTACGCCATCGAAAAGATCCAGGGTGGAATCTACACCGATCTCGAGGGAAAGACGGCGCATCGACCTATCGGAGAACTGCGTGTGCGCGCTCCTTCTGGAAAAATAAAGAACCTTCCAGGTTTTGTGATGTCGACTCTGAAGGCCCGGGATCTGAAGGTATGGCTTCTGGAAACATTGATGTCCGATTTGCGCCAAGAAGACCCGAAGGCGATTTTTTACTTTCGCAAGGGATCGCATTTGGCGTGGACTCTCCATAAACTCCGCGATCCTCGAGATCCAGGAAGGAATCTGAGAGATTCCGTGTCGAGTCTTCGTGGCGAAGACGTATTGGGCCTGCTTCGCAGTCGCGCGGGACAAATTCTCCAGGCGCGGCAGGCATTGGCCAAGACAGGGGAAGGGCTAGTGCCGGAAGGACGGGCCTTAAAAGAGCTGCGCGGGGAAGGAGAAAAGGTCTCTCAGGCGCTGAAGGTTTTGTCAGGCTATGCGAAAACGGCCATGACTTTGAATTTTGAGGAAAAGGAAGGCCCCTACTACCAGCTCCCTTCCGATGGCATGTCGCGGCATCCCGTCCATATTCCCCAAACCCAACCGATTTTGGAGGAATTGCAAAAATGGCTCAGTGAATTCCGCGCCTCGGGTTTGCTTGCCGCGTTTGTCGGCTTGTCCACCTTGCTCCAATCGAATATCGCGGAGGCCTACTCGGCCGCGCCAGCGATATTCGATCCCGCGGATATGGCGGAATGGATGGTTAAGGCTGGAGGCTTCCTGGCAAGCGGGGCGGCTTCCTACCTTGGTTGGAAATTTTTTTCGAACAAAAAGAAAGCCGTGGAAGCCCGACTTACCGAGGCAGGTTGGAATCAGCCGCAACGGGAAGCCTTTCTATCCCTTTATGCAAAAAAATCCGGATTTCTGACCGACTTGAATCCCAAGCTGTTGGAGGCACTGGCTGAGTTGAAGCGGCTCGATTTCAAAGCTGAAAACCAGTTTATCCTCTTGATCGGCATGCTGAATAAGGGGTCGCAAAACCCAATAAGCAACCTACAAAACTTAACCGAAATTCTCCGGTTTTTAGAAAGATTGGAACCTCCCCAGGGAGAAATGGAAGGATTGCTTTGCTCCATGCTTCCCACGGTGGGACATCGGAATTTTCCAGTTTTTGAAGACCTTCTGAAAGCGGTTCGAGGAATGTCCAGCTGGGGAATGACCTGGTCGAAGATCGTCGACGTTCTGGAGCAAGGAAGGGGAAACGCCTCCTACTCGAATTATTTTTTGGATGG
>JAIOPF010000027.1:16846-18849 GCA_021414045.1 Deltaproteobacteria bacterium
ATGGATTGGCTTTAGGCTTATCCAAGTGGGACGAGCGCCGTTTGGATAGAAAGACCGGTGAGGAATTGGTCGAGCTGTTGGCGAAACGGAAGGGAGGCGCGGCCTATATGTCTTTCAGTCACCTGGCCGCCAACTGGATGGACCTCGAAAAAACGAAATTTTCCCATGAGCAAAAGATTGCCCTATTGCTAAAATTGGGCGGAAAAGAAAGTTCGCGAATGCGTCCCCTGACCGATGAATTGCGCGTCGCGATTCCCAAGCTAGAGGCGCTGGGCTGGGGGGTGGAAGAGCAGTACCGCTTTTTGGTCGGTTTCAATATCGAGAGTGGCCGTGAGATTGATCTGGCGTTTTATAATGCGCCCCTCTTGGTGCAAAAGATGAGCTTGGCGGGTTGGAGTAGGGAACAAATCGAGACGGTGTTGGAAGCGATCAAGACGCCGAACCAACCCTATCCCGGAACCACCCTCGAGAAATTGTCCCTATTGATGGATTACTTCCAAGGCTTGTCTTGGCCGCCAACAAAGCAGTTGCGCGCGATGCTGCGTTTAATGAACGATTCCAAGGAGTCTTTGAATATCGCGGTAAACCTATTTCGAAGTCTTGTTGGCGATGCAAACTGGTCGGCGGAACAAGCCTTGGAATTGATCCATCGCATGTCAAAACCTCTCTCGATCTACAATCGCGGCAAGGTGCTGAGCTTCCTCCTGAAGCATTTGGACTATCTGCGCAGCCTGGGGCAGGAACCTCTCGAAGCTCATTTGGACCTTTATCATCAGGTCTTGCAACGTTGGCCGAGACTTGGCCTTAATCTCTTGGAAGACCTTGTCGAGGCGACCCAATTGGGGTTGATCCCCGCCGATCCGACTCCGGAAAGAGAACGGATATTTCGCTTTATCTCGGCGACGCACCGGTTGGTCCCGGCTTTCTACCGAATCTATCTTCGCGAGGGAGAACCCTTCCTTACGGGCCTTGCGGAACAGGCGCGAAGTATTTTGGGCGATCAATGGGGTATTGCCGAGATGAAAAGCATCGCTTCGGCGCGAGGCGAAGATTTCCTTCTAGGCCTGTTGCACATGGCGTCTCCGACCAGCGGTAGCAGTTTTGTGGCCAAGGCGGAGCATGGGGTGCATTTGAAGAAAATGATGGAGGCGGGGGATTTACGGCGACACTTGCCAAAAGCTTGGAGTGGGAAAAAACGAAGTTTCGAAATTGGGCATCTTGAATGGCGACTGAGACAGGGGCAAGAAGTGGACTCAGACGGGAGAATGGCCAAGATCCTCGCCGGGTTTCAAAATCGGTGGGGCCAAAACGAGTTGAGGGAGGAAGATGCCGTGACGGCTCTTGCCGAATATCTTGGTTCTGGGCGCCAAGGTTCAGATCGCGAAAAATTTGATCAGGTCTTTTTTCGTTTCGCCGGACAGAATCAGGCCCTTTGGGAACATCTCTACCAAATGGACGGCATCAACCGAACTCAGCTGCATTTTTTGGAAGAGTTGTTCAGCGATAGGGACCAGTTGCCGGCCATCCTGACGCGCCTGTTCGAGAAGGTGCCGGAAGAGCTTAAACAAGCCAGTGTGGATATCGAGCAGCACCCCTTCTATAATTTCGAAAAATATATTTCTAACCTGAAGAAGATCGAACGGCAACCCAAGGACGAACGAAGGAAAATCCTCCCTAGACTGCTTCAATCGGTGGATCTGGCCCTGGCCGAGACCTTGTTGCTGGGACGTCCGGATTTCAGCTCGGAATTTAAGGAAGAGTTAAGGGCCGCGATTCGTGAAATCCCATCGCGAGGCAGTCAACTTTCGGCTAATGAGGTGATCACGGAAATTCTGAATCGGGACCTGGCGGCCATACGCGGTGAGCTCACCAAGTATCAGTATCAGGAGACTCGATTCTTGAATATCGGCGTCAGACCGGTGAAGGGTCCCGGATTTTCTCTCTGGGCCTTGACCGCTGGCGTGTGGGTGGTGGGGGACATGGGAGTATGGGAAAATCCCGAC
>JAIOPF010000039.1 GCA_021414045.1 Deltaproteobacteria bacterium
AACCCTCGGCTTCCAGAGCCAAGGCTAACCTCGCCAGACTTCCGCGCTCAAAGTTCATTTTCACGAAACGGTCGAGGTCTTTCGCCGGGGTGGCATGGAAGGCTTGGGCCAGCGCCGCGTGGTTCACCTCCGGCTCGACGGCTCGCTCTTCCGAGGGCTTGGGATCGGGAACACGGCGAGCACGGACCGCGGCTTGGCGTTCCGGTTTGACGGCTGACATTTGGGAGATACCATCCAAGGGATCACCCGAACCTCCGCGAGGGGGACGAGTTCCGCCACCGACAGATGCCCAAGCGGGACTTTGTCCGAACAGGCCATCGAAGTCGCCAAACCCGCTTACATTCGAAACCAAGGGAGGAGACTCCAGAAGCCTAGTCCTCGTTTCCAATCCCCGCAAAGTCTCGGCATATCTCGGTCCCAGGGCCTCTCCCGCCAACCGTCCGCCGACATGAAATTGAAACAAAGTCGCCAGGGAATCGAAGACTCGTGAGGCCCCGTCACTGCGAGGCCGCCAGCCGAGCCGCTCTTCGATCAAGTGATCCGCATAAATGCCGCCGAACATGCCCAGTTGAGGAAAAACCGATTGGGTCATCCTGGTGAATCCCGTCAGGCGCGTCACCTCGAGGGAGGTAGTGGAAATGCCGTGGACACGATTGAAGAGGGCTCCGGATCCGGCGCCTCCAAGCTTGAGCAGTCCCAACAGGAGGGCCGTGGAACCGATTTCACGCAGCAAGGTGCCGCGATCCCAAGCCAAGGGCCGGGATGAGGTGACGGCATGCAAGGCACGCGTCGTCGCCCAAAAAGTCGGTACTTCGGCCGCCCATGCCGCGGTGGCGGCGGTAAAGGAAGCTCCCATGCCCCGCGTGAAGAGATTCGCCCCGGGAGAAGCGGCGAGGCGCGAGAGCACTCCCAGACGCACGGTGCCGGCCACGATTCCGGCGGCGCCCATTCCCGCGATCATCGTCGGATCGGCGGCTTGCTGGGCGAAAGTCCGCGCCAAATTTTCGAAGCGGGCGCCGAAGGGCCCCTCGCCTCGCGAAGCTCCCGCCTCGGCGGCGGCGCGGGCACGGAAATCCGCGCCGAGCCGAGGCGAAAGCTCCCCATTACCTTGGGACAAAAACTGCCAAAGAATTCCGGCCCGGACCGCGTCGCCGGACTGCTGAAAACGGCGAGCCATTCCGGCCAAACCCTCGGCGAACAGAGCCGGATCGCCTTCTTGAGACAAGGCCATCCATTCCTCGACCAACGGGCCGAAACCGAGACGCAGGGCCTCGCGCTCGCTCGCCGAAAGCCGGTCATAGGCTTCCCGCAAAGTCAGGCCCGTCGTTCCGCCGCAGGCCTGAGACCATCGGAGAAGAGCGGAATCGCTCGAATCATTTTGAAGGGAGGAAGAGGCGCCGGCCAAATTCATCAAAACCGAAGCCAATGCCGGTGAAGCCCTGAAGGCCTCGACCGAAGACGCGCTTTCGCGTCGGCTCCCTACCCGGAGAGCAGAAAAGACCATAAGAAAAACACCTATAATTTCAGGAGTTATCGACTATTCTCCAAGAAAGTTGTCCGGTTCGTCAAAAGGCGGAATTTGCACAACTTTTCACTGGCTTCACCGAGAACCTTGCCTGTAATTTACCAATTGAACGGTTCGGGGTTATCGACATCCAATCGG
This sequence comes from Deltaproteobacteria bacterium, assembly GCA_021414045.1. Lineage (GTDB taxonomy): Bacteria > UBA10199 > UBA10199 > DSSB01 > DSSB01 > DSSB01. The sequence goes on from JAIOPF010000039.1 coordinate 1,664, forward strand.
CTTTAGGAAAAGGGGCACACGTGACCTTGAGCCTGTTTGCATCGGTGTCGGAGAAGGTTCATCCTTCTTCCGACCGGCTACATTCTGAAGAAGCTCTGACGTACGGCGCCGTATTTCTCGACCAGATTTGGGGAGGACCCGAAGGTCTTCGGCTGTTCGAATCTAAAATCCCACCGGAGTACCGTTTCGAGCTCCACAGCCTCGCGCTCGAAACCGATCCGCAAATATTTTTCGACAATTTGATCCGCATCGGCGTGCATCTCAATCAGGCGGGGCGAGATGAAAATGCCGCCCACCTTTTCGGTGCCGTCGCCGCTTTCCTCGAGCAATTTCCTGAACCCTTTTCCGCCTCTCGCAAATCGGCCCAACAAAATTACCAAGCCCTCCTCGGTCGCGGTGGCATCGGCGGTAAGGCCGAAAACATCCTCCGCAAGTTCTGCCAAGAGGCCGCGGATCCCGCGACCCTCCTTGCGATGGGCGTCGGAAGCCAAGCTTTCAGCCTGGGAAGATTATGGACGGCGACCCGTTTCGCCAGACCCGGGGTGATCGTCGAGACCCTCGCCGTCGGTGGCGGTTTCCTGGCGGAAACCTCGGCCTTCACCTTGACACATAAAGCCGTGGCCGCGACCATGGGACGCCCTCAAGATTGGAGTCCCAAGGCACTGGGCCGAGAATGGGCCTCAGGAGCCCTGATCCTGGGCACCCTGAAATTGGGCGGAGAATTCAGCAAAGCGGGCCTAAGACAATACATGGGAATGCCAGGACTAGGGGCTTTCGCACAGGATGCCGGCATCCATCAATATCTCGTGAAGGCGATACCGATCGCGGGACAATATCTCGGAATCCTGGCAGGCCAAGTTCTCCAAGAGGATTTCGGTTTCCGGGAAAAACAGGAAGGCGCGGAGCGACTTGCCGACGGACTAACGACCTTGGTGCAACTGCACGTCGGTAACGGCCTCATGTCCGCCGCGTTTGGAAAAGGATATCTCAGACATCTTTCCGAGCGAGACATCGCCTTTGAAAATTGGCGACAAGGGGACAAGGAAAACGACCGGCACCCCAGCATCCTCGACGCCTACGATCAAGACGCCTCCACCCTGCCCTATGCACGCCCCGCACTGACGAACGTCGGTCCCGCGGCGGATGTGGAATCCGGTCCCTCCTTGAGCCTGATGATGTCGGAGGGCCCACCCAGTTCTTCCGCCAGGCACAAATGGACCTTGGAAGACTTCAAAATGCTGGGCGAATTCCGAGCCCAGCTCAATATCACCGAAGCTGAAGCCCTCGACAAACTTCATCCCGACCAGCGGCACATGATGCTTTTTTCGCGGCTGCTCCAGAAGGTTCCCTTTGCCGACCGCGAATCACGGACCACGGCCTTTTCCAAACTCGGACATGCCCTAAAACATGCCAATGAATCCGGGGAAGCGGGTAGCTATGTGAATTGGCTGACCCGCCGGGTCTTCAATACTTATTTGGAAAGCCAAGACGTGAAGCGCACCGAAACCATGCTGAGCTTCTTGCTCGAGGGCGGCCGACTCCACGACTATGAAAAGCTGCTCGCCGGATCCTTGCCCCGACAGCATCCTATCTTGCAGCGCATCCAAGACCTGCCGCTTTTGGACGAATCGGCCAAGAGCATTCTGCTACGTTGGGGATATACCCAGGCCAAAGCCAAGGAAGCCGAGCCCCACTTCCTTCCACAAGACGAATTCTTGGACCGCATCGGACAAGCCATGTTCACACCTGGCTATGCCGACTTGATCGGAAAGGCCCTGAACAACTCCGCGCGAAGCCCCCTACCTTTCGAGCGCCTGCGACGCATCCATGGCCTACTCGGGAAACCCGACGCACTGACCCCCACCAAGTTGTTGGAATTATCGGACCGGCAATACAAATTGGTCGGAAGCAAGCATCGGGAGCTCGACATTCCACTCTTCGGGAAGACCAAGCCCCTGCAATTCAACGGCTACCTTGGCGAAAAGGCTCCCATGGAGCTTTTGCTTCAATTGAACCGGGGCCAAGCCGATCTCTTGGATCCAACGCGAGCGGAAACGCGAAAGGCGCATCGTCTAAGACAGATACACCAATGGGAGATCGGGCGAGCCCGCTTTGACCCGGCCACGCCCGCGTTTTGGTCCTATGGCTTCCAGATGTTGGCGGATCCCTTTTCCAGGCAAATCGCAAGGGACCTCGATTCGGGAAAATTCACCCTGCAAGTATTGTCCAGGGCGGATTTCGAGAGTCGCTGCCGCGAACTCGGCATGGAAGACGCCATGACCGACAATGCCTTCCTCCTGCACAGCGGAATCACCGGAGGTAAGGCGCTCATGTTGGTCCGGGAATTCCCTCACGATCATTACTCCCTCGACGCTCGTCCCGACCCCATGTTCTTGGTGTTGGCGAAAATCGTCCACGAGTACCAGCACTTCCTCGATATCGATCCCGCCGAAACTCGAACCTTGCCGGTAGTCCACATGCAGGAAATGCGTGCGCACCTACGCGAAGCCCTGTGGCGGGCTCAGTATGGAGACACCACCAAGCTCGCCAAATACCATCGCGACGGCAACAGCGGATTGGCCCAGCATTGGAGGGACCAATTCGAGTCGCTCTACGGCTATCATTTTAAGACGGATTGAAAAGGACCTCGACCCCACCCATCACGATCTTATCGCCGGGACGGAGTGGAAAGATGGACTTCATTAGGTCACCCTTCCCGCGCGAAGCCCAGGAGACTTTACCATCCCGAATGACCTGGGTTCCATTGGAAGAGACCGAATCCTCGATGAAGGTCGTGCCGTCGGCGCGAAAAATGCGCACGTGCTTGGTGGAAACCATGTCCGTACCCGGTTGCGCTAGGAAGGCGTCGCGGCCGAGAAAGGCCTGGGAGGTGTCGCTGGGCATTTGATATACCCATTTGCCCTGCGAAGCGGATAAACCCTTCACGGGGCTTTTCAATTCGACGTTCGCCCCTCCGGAATTGATAACGAAACCCGGCAAGGGTTTGGAAACGAGAACCCTCGGTGGGCCAACCACGGGCGGCGGAGGCGGAGGAACCAAGGCCATTCCCTTGGGGATTTCGGGATTTTCCATCCCGCGCGATTGCCGATATTCCCGGATGGGCTTCAGCATATTGAGCGCGGGAGTGATGTCGACATATTGCCCGTCAAAATCGGGGCGATACTGCTGGGGGAGTTTGTAGCTTTGCTGGGCGTATTCGAGGGGCTTGGAAGTGATGATCCCCGAGTCGATCACCTCATCGTATACCCCGTAAGAATTCACCTTCGAATCCGTATAGCGAATCGATTTCACCCAAGTGCGTCCCTGGGCGTCCTCGGCCATGGTCCAAATCACGGGGCGCTTCCGTCCCGTTCCCTTCTCCACCAGAAAGCCGCCTTGATACTCGCGGCAAGTGATGGTTTTTAGGAGGGTGTGGTTTTCTTGGTAAGTTTTGGAGGGCGCCTGCTTGAAATCAGGAATAAAGCCGTCGGGGTAACGGAGATTGGCCAAGCGCGGAATCACGGCGGGATCGCTGGCTCCGCCATAGGCCCCGGCCTTGAAAGCTTGCCCCGGCTGAATGCCGCCGATGTCCGTCATGCCGACGTTGGCCGGAAAGATGATTTCCTTCTTGAAACCGCCGAGCATCGTTCCCACGGCGGCTTGATCCAAGACAGGACTTCCGGCGTCGATGTATCGCGCGAAGTCCTCGTCCTTCAAGCGCACCTTGGGGACCCCGCTGCCCGCATTCTCCAAAATTTGGAATTGTTCGTTGAGTTCGGGAATGGGTTGGGTTTCCTGGGTGTAATGCTTTCCCACCCCTTTGGCATAATGGCCGCCAAGCATGTAGGGGGAGGCCCGCCACCCTCCGTCGGAGTTGGATTTGTAAAAAAAACGCCGCTTGAGCACCGTCGTGCCGTTCTCTTGGACCGGAACCAGCGCGAGAACGTGGGGACGCACGTTCCCCTCCTCGTCCACGGTCTCGATAACGCGGCTTAGGTAAAACGTTTGGTCGCCGACTTTCACCTTGGTCACCGGTTTTAAGTTGGGATCGTGGAGGATCTCTGCCACATGAGGCCGCTTATTCAGGGCCTCGAGCCCGTTCATTTCGGAGGGAGTGATCAAGTTTTCCGAGGGTATCACTTTGTAATTGATATCGGAGCCGGGCTTTAAGACGACGGTATTGGTTCCCTTTTTAGCGGCTGCGGGCAAAGGGGGTGGCGCTTTCTTTCCCAAAACATCGGGCCCTCCCTTGGGACCTGGGCTCCCTCCCTCGGACGCTGGCTCATGGACGTAGACATGGACCGTCATGTTGTCCGCTTTATAATGGTCGATGAGCTTCCCGTCTTTGAGCGAATCGTAGATATCCCCTCGCTTATCGATGTAGGCGGTGTCGCCGTTCATCATCGTGACGGGCAGGCGCTTGCCGGATTTCATTCCTTCGTTCTTGGCGTCCTCGAAATCCGCCATTTTGGTCAAGACGGAGTCAAAGATCGCGTTTTGGATTTCCTGGGCGCTTTTTCCTTCCGTCACCATGCGAGCGAGAGTCTTGGTCGAGGTGCCGTCACTGACACCGTCGGAGAACATGACGATGCGATCGCCGGGTTCCAGGGGAATTTCCTCGACTACGGGGCTCGCTTTATGGCCGGCACCGATGGTTCCAAGGACGACGTTGGCCTGCGGATCGACGCGCATCTCCAATTCGGCGGTTTCATTGTTGGGATCTCGAACCACTCCCTTGCTATCAGCCATGGCCTGCACCAAAGACTGGTCTTTGCTGCGATACTTGATCTTGCCGTCTTTCCCGACGACCATGGCACCCGCGTCGCCAACGTGCGCAATGACGGCCTTGTAAGTCCCGTCGGGATTTTTGATCACCAAATGCGCAACGCCTACCGCTCCGGCGCCCTGCTTTCCGTAGGGGGTCGCATTGACGGCGTCGCCGCCATAAATGAGGGCCTGACGCAAGGTTTCTTTGGGATCGCTGCTCGGCAAATGGGTTTGAAGGTATTTCGCGGTCGCTTCCGAGGCAATTTGACTCGCCTTGTCCCCACCCATGTGGCCGCCCATGCCGTCGAGCACCAGCGCCCAGTTCGGGCCTTGGACAACGGCGTCTTCGTTCTTATCTTTATATCCGATGCCTTCATGGGTCTTGCCGGCCGCGGTGCCATATTCCACCGTTGGCTTGTCCTTACGAACCTCGCCACGACGGGGGGCGTCGGGCTTGTTCTCCGCCCAGATTCCCTGAACTTCACCCGGAACAAGGGGCCTGATGTCGGGAAGCGGAGCCTCGAGCATCTTGACTTTCAGATTAAGATTGCTGTCCGCGGCCAGCTTGCCCTTGGCGTCCATTTTTAAACCCAGTTTCGCGGCCTCTTCGGGAGTGACGCTAAAACTGACGGTCTTGACATCGGCGTCAGGACGCAAATTGGAGCGGACTTCCACCACGAGGAACAATTTGCCTCCGGAATTTCCAGGCAGTGGTTCCAGACGCAGGACGGTGCCCATGGGCTTATTCGCATCCATCCTAACTCCCAGGGACGCAGGTTCCAATTCATAACCGTTACCCGCGCCGTCCTTGGCTTCGACGAGGCCTTTAGCCGGTGGAGGTGGCGGAGGAGCCGGAGGGCGAATTACGACAGGGTTGGGATTCGCGTCGGCGGCTCTAGGCAAGGCTACTGGCGGCCCCATCTCTCCGAAGGAAAATTCCGGCGGCTTGGCGCTAGGATCCAAGGTCCCGTCCACCCGTAACGGAATCTTCAAATCCGCGGCCTCGCCGGGCGTCATTTCCATCGTGATGGCGCCTTCCTGAGGATCTCCTACGGCACCCCGCCTGGTTCTAACCTCGACGCGCACTCTGCCCTGCGGATCATTAGGAACTCGAGAGGCCGACACGGCCCGGCCCAAAATCATTGTCCCCATTTCGGTCCAACCTGGCGTCCAGCTGCGAACCGAATACGGTTTTCCGCTCACGACCACCGCAGTCACGCCATCGATGTTTTGCACTTTCGTCACCGTCAGAGGGATCACGGGTGCGGCAACGACCGGCGCGGGAGCGACCGGCTTTGGAGCCGCCACCGGTTCCGGCGGCGCCCTAAACTGAAAGGTCGCGCCGTTGATGACGAAATATTGCCCGTCGCTGATCGCTTGATACTTGGGCATGCGTCCACCGAGGGTGTAGATGCCGTTGGTGCTGACTTTGTTGGGATCGCCCAAGGGTCCGTCGACGAGGTACCACTTACCATCCGCCTGATTCCGGACAATGGTCGCGTGCACACCGGAAACGCTGGAATCGGTAAACTGAAGATCGCCCTGGCCGCGCCCGATGACAAACGGAGATCCGTCGGCCTTGGGCATCACGGTCCTGGTTTCACCCACCGCCAGTTTTCCGGACACCGCTATGGCTGGCGGGGCGGATGCGGGCGGAGCCGCGGGTGGCGCATATCCCGTCGTGGTGCCGTCTGGCATCTGATATTGGATCCATGCCTCGGCGGGAGCCTTGAAGGGGATGATTTTTTCCCCGATCTGGAATAAATCACCGTCCTTCACGGGACGCCACATCCTACTGAGAGCGGGATCCTGCATCGACTCATGGAGTTGTTTCGGCGGATTCCCTTCGAAAGAATACCATTGCCCCTTGGGACCGCGCTGAAAAGTCAGCAAAGGAGGCGTCACCGGCCCCATGTATTGATCGACAACCGGATTGCCACCGCTGTCGGCCATGACTTGAAAATAAGTCTTCCCATCGCCCACGGGCAAGGGCGGATGGTTCGCCTGAGGAGCCGGACCGCCGGATTCCGCCCCACTCCTTGAAATCATGATTGGGAGGCCTATCATCACCCCAAGGCCGGCCAAAACCGCCATCGTGACGCCTCCGGTGGCCAAAACATCGGTGAAAACGGAGGTGGCTTTATCGAGGGTGGATGCGTGAGCGATGGAGGGATCCGCCAACAGCAAGAGTCCCGCCAGAGTCGGCCCCAAGACCTTGACCGCCGTCGGAATCTTCAATGCATTCGCACCTTCTCCCGTCACCATGCCCGCATCGACCTTGGGAGCCTCGAGTGGCTTTCCGTCGGTGCCGGCCAATTGGATTTTTCCGTCGTCTCCCACTTTCAAGCGCACGCTGACCGGCGCGGCGTCGCCTTCGAAAGCCTTGCCATCGACAAGGACATTCTTGTCCTTGCCACGCGTGACATCGCTCAAGATAAACTGATTATTCTCGACGCGGAGCTTGCCGCCCTGCCCCAGGGCAATCCCGAGTTTGCGAGCTTCCGCCAAGGACATCGCTATTGGTTCGGTCCCGACGGCCGCTCCCTTCTTGCCAGGCATATCCATGCCACGGAAGAAGACGTAGACCGTGTCTCCCAAGACGCTGGTGCGATCGGCGTCGACGGTGACGATTTTCCCGGCGATGGCCTTCTTGCCCGCCATCTTCGCTGGGTAGATAAGGCTGCCTCCTTCATTGGAGGTGGGAATATACAGAGCGTTCCCCGATCCGATGTCGCTGGGCTTGTCGTTGAGCAAAAGGATTTTATTCTCGGATACCGTCACAGGTACGCCCGGTTCGCCAAGCGGCAAACCAAAACGCGCGGCCTCTTCCTTGCTCATCGTGAAGCTTCGCTGTTCCACGACTTCCGGCTTGCCAATACCAAAGGCGAGATTGGTGGGATCCGCGTTGGGATCGGCTGGATCGAAGACGTCGACCCGTACCGTCACCTTATTGGGATCGTCCTTGGATACCTCGACAGAGGTCGGCTTGCCGAAGGAACGCAAGGCGCCGGAATCCTTCGTCGGGTCGAAGAGACCCAAATCTTGGATCCGCGTCTCCTGCCCATGTCCGTCCTGGACGATGGCCACGGGTTTGTCTTTCGGCGCGGCGTCGGCGGCGAGGTCAAGCTTGGGCTGAGGCAACGTCTTCACGTCCTGCAGCAAATATTCCTGCCGTGGAACTTCGGCGATCTCATCGCCGGCCTTGTTTAATTTAATTCCAAGGCGGCCGGCCTCTTCCTTCGACACGGAAATCATCGTCGTCGCCTTCTTCGTTCCGGTTATCGGATCGAAAGCCTCGACAGTAAGATGCACCGAATCTCCGACCACTTCGGAATCCGCCTTGGAAATGGTTCCGATGGTACCATCAATAACGCCACCTGCTTTCAAATCGCGCTTCTCGAAGGGCCGAATCGTCGTGGTCTTCCCATCCTGCTCGATTCTCACCGGGTTATCCCGACTAGCGGGCGGAGGCGCGGAGGGGCCTTTGGTTCCGCCCCAAAATTTGCGGACCATGGGGATGCCGATCAAAGTGCCAATGCCCAAAACCATCAGCGCTTCAACGGGACCGATATGCAGGCTGCTTTGAATTTGCTGAAGGGGTCCTTCCGCGGCCCGAGCCGTTTCGGGCGAGAATAGCGCAAGCAGGCCCAGCACGACACCGCTCCCGGTGGCGAAGGACTTCGTCACGTCGCCGCTGGGAGGAATGCTGCTGGGAGGCCCGTCTTCGTAAAGGGGCTTCACGAAACCCTCGAGATCCGAAGGCTTCATGCCCTTGCCGTAATCCAAGGGACCTCGCAAGGCGGCGTCGAGCAAGACGAGGCGCTGCAGGGCGTCCTTGTATTCCGGGCTTTCCTTGTCACCCTTGAGAACCGTCTCGCGATCGGCCTTAAGCTTGGCGGCGAGGCTGGGATTGGATTCGCTGATTCCCTTTTCGATGCCCTCCATCGGTGCCAAAACGACTTTCGGATTGGCATCCGGGACGTCCAGCTTAGCGACCAAACCTTCGGGATCGGTATCCGCAGCGCGCTTAAAGCCGGAATCGACTTTTCGCTTGGGGAAAGGAATGACGTCGGCTCCCTTTCCTCCGTTCGAAGCGGGGGCTCCTGAATCGGGTTTCTCATATATATCATTCGTCGCCTTGGCGAATTCGGCGAGGCTTTTATCACTCATGAGTCCGACGGAATCGCGGAATCGCGGATCCTCATGACTGAGCTTCAACATGTCGCCTAAACGATTGGCGGCGGATTTGTATTCCGCGGAATCCCTCGGCGCCGTTTCGAGGGTCTTAAGATCGGCCGAGATCTTATCGCGCAAGGCCTGATTGCCGTTTTCGCCAAGCCGCTGCGCCGCCAAGTTGATTTCCCCAGTAATGTCGACGTCGGTGAATTCCGGTTGGCCGCCCTTGGGGGGATAGACGTGATCGAAAATATCCAGCTCGTATTCCGCCTTGCGGGCGATCCCGCCCACGTCCGGAGCCTTAGCCGCCTTGGGGATATTCACGCCGCTCAAATCGACGGATCCGCCTGGTCCAGAATACTTCTTCATCAAATCGACCATCTGATCCAAGCCGGATTGGAGTTCGGCTCGATTGGGCGCGTCCGCCGGCAACTCGGGAGCCTTTGGCATCTCGGGAGCTTTCTCGCCGGGTTCGAGATGGGTCGCCTTTGCCAAGTAGTCGGCGACGTCCTTGCGGAACTGCTTGATCGGGTCCATGACCGCGGGGGGCAGATCCTTGTTTTTATAGACGAGCTTGTGCTCGATTTCGCCCCATTCATGCATCGCCGCCGTCTTGATCTGGATCTCGACCGGTTTGCCATCGATCTCCACCACGACGTGCAAGGCGCGGTAGCCGCTGGCGGGGTGACCGTCCACCAGTCGATGGATGCCGTCTTTGTCCATCTTGGCGTCGATGAAGACCACGCCCTCTTCCTCGGCAATACCTTTGGCTTTCATCTCGTCGGGGGTCATCACGTCGGCTTCGATTTCGCCATCTTTAGTGTAGGCTTCTCGAATCGTGTATTTTTGCTGAATCTTCGCGATGACGGCCTCGACATCCGCGTTGCTTTCCACGACGATACGGGTCGCCGCGATATCGGTCAGGGGAGAGGCATCCTGCCATCCGCGGCGAACGAGCTTGGGCGCGAGATCATCCGCGGCCTTCATTCGTCCCTTGGCGGGGAACTCCTTGCTGAGATGGAGGTCGGGATCGGCGCCAAGTTCCTTCAAGAAACCCATGACGTCCTCGAAAGCGGCCTGGTTATCCGCGACCATTTTATCGGCCACGGCCTTCTGCGCTTCGCGATATTCCTTTGGAGTGATCTTGCCGGCTTTCAGGTCGCGAGCCGCCGCGGTGAAAGGCGTGTTTCCCTCGGCGAGATGATCGACCTCCTTTTGTAATTCGGGCGTCATCGTGTCGGAAACGCGGACTCCGGAAGGCGTCACGTCGCCGGGGCCCTTGGGTTTTCCGGGGCGGACGGTGTCTTTTTGATCGGGAGTGGGATCTTTCGGCTTGCCAGGACGAACGGTGGCCTTTTCATCAGCCGCGGGGTCCTTCGGCGCGGGCGCGCCGGGACGGACCGTCTGCTTCAAGTCGGCGTCCATCTTTTCGTTGGCAATCGCCACGGCCTCGTTTGGCGTTTTTCCATCCTTGATGGCGGCGTCAAAATGCCCCTTCGCCTGTTCCGCCAACTGGGCGGCCTCTTCCAAATTTTTGCCACGGCGCAAGGCATTGTTGTAGACGTCGGCTTCCAGACGAGTCCCCGCCTTTCGCACGGCGGGATCCACTTTCGCCGGCGGGGCCTCGACTCGCGGGCAATCCTTCATGACGCTGTCGATCAAGATCATCCCGGCGGCCTTCATGAATTTCGCATCGCCGTCGAGACCGTATTCCTTGGCGAAGGCCTCCAGCGTGGCCTGGCGGTTATCCTTGAATTTCCCCTCCAGGACAGCGTCGCCTCCGGTGGGAAGCCCAGCGGCGTCCGCGCTAAGGATTTTACCGAGGTCCATCGCGAATTTCATGCGCTTGCCGGGTTCGACCTTGCCTTCGAAACTCTTCACCAATCGAAGCCCGTAACCTCTTTGCTTCTCCATGAAGCCTTGCAGCGCGGGATCGGATTCCGCGCTTTTCGCCGGGGCCTCGCCGAATCGGATTTCTCCCTCGCGCAGGTTGTCGACGACCAAGCGGCTGAGCAATTTCACGAAGGGGACGTTCTTCTCCAAACCATAGCGCTCAGCCAGGGCCCGGGCCTCCTTCATGCGCTGGCCAATTAATTCCGTCCTCCCCTTTTCAGTGAGCCCGCGACCCGCCGAAGAGACATCCTTGAGTACGAGGGCATTCAGGTCCTTCATGAAGTCGGGATTTTGGTCCAAACCGAAACTACCGGCCAACTCCTTGGCCAAAACCAATTGATCCTTGGCGAGATCGGCGCGCGAAGGCGTCGCCGTATCCGGACGCACGGGGTCCCCGACACTTTGCACCATCAAGGTCGTATTGTCCTTTTTGAAGTGCGTCTTCATCTTGTCACGCGGCACGCCCTGGAACTCGAAGGGTTCGCTGCCCGAGTAAGTCACCTGAACTCGACCAAGATCCTTGGCATCGCCCACGTTGCCCATCATGTCGAGTACCCTGCCCTCGTACATGCCCTTCCAACCCGCGGGAGGTTCCTCACCCGTGACCGCTTTGTAGGCTTGCCCGTAGGCATCGGCCGTCAGGACCATGTTCTCCTGGCCGCTCTTCTCCAACGTATCGGCCAATTTTTGGCGGATCAAAACCTCGCGCATCA
>JAIOPF010000161.1 GCA_021414045.1 Deltaproteobacteria bacterium
GTTTCGTTATTTGGCCGAGCAGGCCCCCGGTCGAGCTTTGGCTTGGGACTGCGCTACCGGGAACGGGCAGGCGGCTTTAGGTCTCAGACCCTATTTCGAAAAAGTCGTGGGCACCGATGCCAGCGGGAAACAGGTCGCTCAGGTTTCCTTCGATCCCAAAATCGAATATTGGGTCGCGTCGGCGGAAGACTCCGGTTTGGCCGCGGCATCCGTGGATCTCGTGACGGTGGCCCAAGCCGTGCATTGGTTCGATTTCGAGCGCTTCTTCGCCGAAGTCCGGCGGGTGCTGAGGCCTCGGGGTTGTCTGGCGATTTGGGGTTACCATTTGTTGCATTGCGATCCCTCCGTCGATCCCTTGCTCGAGGATTTTTATTCGCGGATCGTCGGCCCTTATTGGCCGCCCGAACGCCATTGGGTCGAGGAAAAATATCGGACGATTCCCTTTCCTTTCGAGGAAATCCAGGCGCCGGAATTTTCCATGCAAGCCGAGTGGAATCTCGAGGCCTTGCTTGGATACTTAGGGACCTGGTCGGCCGTGCAAAAGTTCCGCGAGGCGAAAGGAGAAGATCCCATCGTCGCATTGCGGAGAAAAATCGAAGCGATTTGGGGAGATCCTTCTCGAGTTAAGGCGATCCACTGGCCGATTTTCCTGAGGGTGGGCCGGGGGCCTTGACGGCCTTCGCCGGGATTCAAATTTTCAAGATGATTTTGCCTTCGGTGTGGCCGCTTTGGATGAGCTCATGGGCTTGCCGCGCTTCTTCCAAGGGGAAGACGGCGGCGACCTTCACTTTTAGTTTTCCGGCCTCAGCCAAATCATGAATTTTGACGAGCTGTTCGGAGTCCGGCCGAACGAAGACGTAGGTCGGCGCAATGCCGCGCTGTAGAAAATAATCTTCCTGCATCGCCAAGATCGAGCCCAGCCTGCCGCCGCGTTTCAGCACTTCGGCGCTGTCGATCTGAACTTGTCCGCCGACGGTGTCGAAGACGGCGTCCAGGCCGTCGGGATGGGATCGTTTCACGGAGTCGACGAAGGAGCTACGGGTATAATCGATGATCTCGTCGGCGCCGAGCGATCGCAAATAATCGTGGTGGGAGGCGCTGGCGGTCGTGAGGACATAGGCGCCGATGTCTTTGGCTATCTGGATGGCGAAACCGCCGACCCCGCCGGCCCCGGCGTGGATTAAAATCTTGTCATCTTTCTTCAGGTGGAGTCCCTCGAAAAGAACTTGGTAAGCCGTGAGAGCGGCGAGGGGAATCCCCGCCGCCTCTTCGAAGGAGAGATTGCGGGGTTTGGGCGCCAGATGCGTCTGCCGCAGAGTGATGTATTCGCCGTAAGTTCCGTCTTGGAGGAGATCTTTGCGACAGTAGGCGAAGACAGAGTCTCCGACTGACGCGTAATGGACTTTCTCGCCGATGGCGGAAACGACGCCGGACGCGTCCCAGCCGAGGACGATGGGAAAGGCGTGGGGCATGCGGCCTTGGAACAGTCCCTCACGGATCTTCCAATCGACGGGGTTGACTCCGGCCGCCTGGATCTTGATTAAGACTTCGTGCGGACCCGGTTGCGGCAAGGGAAGTTCAAGGCTTTCGAGGACTTCTCGACCTCCGAAACGTTGGATGCCCATCGCTTTCATGACGCCACTTTGCTCCCATTCAAGTGCGGTTTGTATGCGAAAAATCCGTTTAGGATTTGCGCGAAAGATACAAACAATAAACCCCGCAGATAAAAATATTCGCGATAAAAGCGAGATAGTAAAACCCGCTCAGGCTAGCCCAGACGAAATCTCCCGGGAAGCGAATCAAGGCGACGATCTGCAGGGCTCCGATGGTGGTGTAGGCGATCAATGCGGGACCGACGCGATCCCAATCGTTTTCCAGGGGAATCTGAATCGCGGAGACCCCGATCCCGCAGAGCCAAGATGCCACCGCGCGCGCGGTGAGGGGCGTGAGTTTCCACGGCCAATAGGGGGCCGCTTCCATCGGGCGCCAAAACATCCCTGCCCCAAGGGCGACCATATAAAGCCCCTCGAGTAGGAGGAGCCAGCGCAGCCAAGATGGAAGTGGCCGCTTGCGGGGAAGTTTTTCTCCGGGACCGAAACATTGCCGAACCATCAGGTAAAGCAGCAAAGGCGGTACCGCCACGTAAACCAAGAGCCAGGCCCATCCGAAGGCGGTGTTCCAGTGAAACTTGTCGTGGTGCAGCAGCGTTGCCACCAGAAGCATGGTGGTAAAGACCAAGACAGAGGGGAGGGTGGTTCTCGCTTGGGCCCACCATTTCTTTCGGGCGGCCAAGGCGGCCAGCAGGACGCTGGCTAAATAATTCGCGCCTAAAAAAGCCGCGGTGAGAGGCACGGCGATGGTCCATGCGAAATAGCGGTCGGTTTGCTCGGTTAGAACGTAAAGTTGAATCCCGGCCACGAAGGTCAGGAAACTGGCCGCGTATAAGAGGTAACGCAGTCCGGGTCTAAGAGTTTTATAGGAAGCGATTTCATTGTCCGCCATGAGTTCCCCCCTTGGTCGAGACTAACATGCGGGCCCTTTCCGCTGAATCAAAATTTAACCTTTCCCGGCGGACTGGCATCTCCCTTTTATCGTCACTCATTTTTAAGAAAGGAATCTTTTATGAAAAAGTCAGGTCTCGTTTTGTCCGCAGTCACGGCTCTCACCCTATTCGGGATGCAAGTTCCCGCTTTTGCCCATGGAAACGGGGAGTGCAAGGCTGATATTGAGAACTTTTGCAAAGGGGTCGAGCATGGGCAGGGTCGTATCCATGAATGTCTCAAGCAGAATCAGTCGAAACTATCTTCCGCCTGCCAAACGAAAATGGAACATGCCAAACAGAAACACCTCGCCTGCAAGGCCGACAAAGAAAAGTTTTGCAAGGATGTTCAGAAGGGCGATGGTCGCATCAAGGCCTGCATGAAGGATCATCAAGCCGAACTCTCTTCGCAATGCCGGGCCGTTTTATAAGGTTCAAATATCCAATGATTCTTCGAGCGCGCGTCTTTGCGCGAAACGTTCTCCTGTGAGGGGAGCGGCGTCGAGAGTCTCGAAGCGTCCTCCGGTGACCAGCTCGCTCATCAATGAGCCCAAGGCGTAGGACTGCATGACGCCCCGCCCGGTGGCGGCGCCTAGCTCGTAGAGGTTTTCAAAATCCGGGACGCGTCCGAGGATGGCGGTTTTGTCCGGGCTGACCGCGTAGAGGCCCGCCCAACCGCGGAGGTGCCGGATCGCCTCGAAGTGCCGACGTCCACCCCGCCGGTAAAGTCGAAGCCAAACTTTTCGGTCGAAGAAGGGATCTCCGTCGTAGCGAAAGGAATAACCGGGTTTTTCGTCCCGGTTGGAGTAGCCCGCCAAGATCAGGCCGCTGTGCCGGCCTTCCGCGTGGAAATAGAGCCCCGAACTATCGACGATCATTCCACGGTCGCTGAAGTCCTCTTCATGGGAGGAAAAAAGCGAAATCTGCCGGCGCACCGCGCGCACGGGGCTTTCCCTGGCGTAGAGCCTCGAGGAAATCGGCAGCCAGGAGCCGGTGCAATTGACGAAGATTTTTGCCTGGAAACGCTCTTCTTCCCACTCCTCGGGATCTTCGACGCGGTGTAGCGTTTGGATGCGCTCCAGGCTCGCTTCCTCGAGGGGGTGCCTTCCTCGATGGCGCAGGACTCGCAGCGCTTCGAGATGGGCGCCACGGGTTTTCGCGCCGACGGCGTAGCAGCGATCCACGAAATGCACGCCCAGACGGCGGGCTCCTTCCCGGTAATATTCCTTCAAGAGGTGGGGATCGAGCAGGCCGTCTCGCGGCGAAAAAGTCGCGCCCGCCACCCCCTTCAAGTTTTCGAACTCAGGCAGCTTCTTCCGCAGTTCTCCGGGCTTCAAGTATTCGACGGGAATTCCGAGTACTTCGTATTGTTTTCGCTTTTGCAGGGCGACTTCCCAACCGCGTCGAGGGTATAGGAACAAATATCCCCGCTGAAAAAATTGGATGCGGTCGGCGATGCTTTCGTAAAATCGCAGCGAACGCCAGGAGAGTTCCGCGTTGAGCGGGTGCCACCAAGTCGCGCGGCATCCGCCCGCGTTCCGTTCCGAAGAACTGAAGGTTCCGGCCAGATCGAGGTCAACCACCGTAATGCTTCCCGCCGAACGTCGAGCTAAATGCCAGGCGGTCGCCGAACCCAAAATACCCGCGCCGAGAATCAGGATATCGGGGCGATTCACTTCCATTTCTTGATTCTACAGGGTTTTGGTTCGAGATCCGATAGAGGCTTTCGGCGATGGGCTTCCATATCCCCCGCCCCCTGGAGTGACGATGCGCAAGGTTTCGCCGCTTTTGAAAACGCGCTCGAATTTGGAGGGGAGTTTGAGCGCGAGGCGGGGAGGGTTGCTCTGAGGATCGGCATTGGTCAGCCAATTCGCGCCGGGACAGCCAGGCGCGCCGCCTTGTCGGCCATAAGGACGGGTAACGCGGCGGTCGCTGAGCATGGAGACCGAGGTGTCCTCTAGAAAGAGATACTCGCGGACCAGGCCTTCGCCGCCGGAAAATTTCCCTTTGCCCGCGGACCCACGTCGCAGACGATAGGATCCCACGCGCAGGGGCAATTCGTTCTCGAGGGCCTCGATCGGAGTGTTCAGGGTATTGGTCATATGGCTGTGGGTCGCGTTGAGGCCTGGCCCCTTGGGACTCGCTCCGATGCCGCCCGCCAGGGTTTCGTAATAGGTGAAGCGCTCGTTGCCGAAGGCGACATTGTTCATCGTGCCTTGGCTCGCGGCGGGAATGAGGTGGGGAAGGGCGATGCCTAAGGCGCCGAAGAGGACGTCGACCAAACGCTGGCTGGTCTCGACGTTGCCGCCGGCGACGGGAGCGGGATAGCGGGCGTCGACGACGCTGCCCTTGCGGGTGCGAATTTGGATGGGACGCATCGAGAGACAGTCTTCACCGGTCAAGGCCACAACGAGGCAGCGGAAGGCATAGGCCGTCGCCGAGTAAGTGATGGCAACGGTGGCGTTCACCGGTCCGCGGACTTGAGCATCCGAACCGGAGAAGTCCACGGAGACGCCGCGGGAGGAAACGCGAATCGCGACCGCGATCTTGATGGTCGCGGCTGTGAAGCCGTCGTCGTCCAGAAAGTCCTCGAAGCGATATAACCCCGAGGGAATTTTTTTGAGGGCGGCGAGGGTGATTCGTTCTTCGTAGCGGCGATAGGCGCGCATGGCTGCCCGGACCTTCATGGGGCCGTATCCAGCGACGAGTTCTTGCAGGCGCGCATTGCCGCAGCGGTTGGCCGAGAGCTGGGCTTCCAGGTCAGCCGTGCGTTCTTCCGGCCGGCGCACTTGTTTTAGAAATTTTTTAAGAAAGACGGAGTTTTTCTTGCCCTTTTTTTCGAGCAAGGTCGGCGGGATGACCACGCCTTCGTCTTCGAGGCTCGAGGCAAGGGCCATCGAGCCAGGCGATTGCCCGCCGACGTCGCTGTGGTGGGCGCGATTCGCGACGAAGAAAGCCGGCCGAGAGTCCTTTCCCAAGAAGACCGGCGCGACCAGCGTGATGTCGGGGAGATGGGTGCCTCCACGGTAAGGGTCGTTGAGGATCACCGTGTCTCCTCGGCGCATCCGAAAGGCCCGAATGGCGGCCCTCACGCTGAGCGCCATGGATCCCAAATGCACCGGAATGTGCGCGGCCTGGGCGACCAATTGCCCCTTGGCGTCGAAGACGGCGCAGGAATAATCGCGTCGTTCCTTGATATTGGGAGAGAAGGCGCTGCGGCCCAAATCGGCGCCCATCTCCTCGCAGATGGCCGCGAAACGGTTGCGGAAGACCTCGAGCTCGATGGGATTGATCTCGCTGGGTTTCTTAGCCACGGCGGCCTCCCTTTTCCGCGCGCGTCATGAGTAATTCGCCGCCCCGTTCGACGCGGAGCCTCCAACCGGGAGGGACGAAGGTGGTGGCGCTGAACTCCGCGACGATGGCGGGGCCTTCGATGGAGAATGCGGCTGGCAGGGACTCGCGGAGAAAAATCGGCGTGGGATAATAACGGCCCCTCCAATATAAACGGCTGAATCCGCAGGGAATGGGGTAGGAGCCGAGTTCGAAGCTGGAACTGTTCTCAGGCAGGGTATTCGTGCGGGCTTGGGCCCTCAATCTTAGGTTGACGATTTCTATCGGACGTCCGCGATGCTTGTATCCGTAACGGCGAAAATGGGCGCGGGAGAAATCTTGGCGAAAGCTTCGACGCAACGGAACCTCGATTTCGTAGGATTGCCCTTGATAGCGCAGGTCTAGAACGGAATCGAGGCGAAGGCTTCGCGGGGCGATTCTGTCGGCGGCAGCGTCCCTACGGGCCAGGTTTTCTAGTTCCACCGCTTGTTTTCTCAAGGAATGAAATCCGGCTTGGTCCTCCTTCCACAACAGGGTTTTTACATAATCTCGCCGCCAATCGGCATAAGCCATCCCATAGGCGGAAAGGAGGCCGGGAAATTTGGGAATGAGGATGCTGGGAATGGAAAGCTCCTCGGCAAGCTCGGCGGCGTGCAAAGGCCCCGCGCCCCCGAAAGGAAGCAGGGTGAAGCGACGCGGGTCGTGTCCGCGTTCGACGGACAGGACCCGCAGGGATCGGGCGATGTTGGCGTTGGCGACGGAGTCGGGCACGAGTGGGTGCGAAGCTCGGACGAAGCGCAGGATGGGGGCAAAGAAAAACCCCGC
>JAIOPF010000101.1 GCA_021414045.1 Deltaproteobacteria bacterium
GCTCGGCCTCGCCCTCCTCCACCAATAAGAAACGGGAGTCCTCGGGCTCGTAGGCATAGACGTCGGCATGCTCGATGTCGAACCACCAACCGTGAATCATCAGTTCGCCGCGGGAAATCCGCTCGCGGACGAAGGGATAGGTCGCGACGTGTTCCATTTGCACCAAGACATTCAATTGGGAAAGTTGATTTTCGGGGGTCAAGGAGGCATCCACGGCTTTGCCGGCGCGGTAGCGCTCAACCGTGGCCGCGCCATGGCGCAGCCAATCCTGCAAATGAGGCGCATCGTCGCCCGAGGGAGCGTTGAGCAGGGCGTGCATGGCGCCACATTGAGAATGCCCGCAAATGATGATGTCCCTCACGCCCAACTGCTTCACGGAGAATTCGAGGGCGGCCACGGCGGACCCACGGGGCGAGGCAGGATTTTGGGCGTCGCAGGCGGGGATCAAATTCCCCACGTTACGGACGACGAAAAGGTCTCCAGGATCCGACGAAGCGAAAAGATTGGGAACCACGCGGCTATCGGAACAGGCCACGAAAAAAGAGTCCGGCCTCTGGCCCAAGGCTAGCTTGGCGAAGGTATCGCGGTAAGTCGGAAGGGTGTTTTTACGAAAGTCCACGATGCCCTGGAGCAGTTTCTTCATAAGGTCTCCAATGAGGATTGAACCGGCGCTCAAACTATAACCCGCCCTCGGATCAAGCGCTCGATAAATAAGTCGATCAGGCCCCTAGGGATTCGACGCCGCGGTGGCCTTTTGCAAGTAGGCGATCAGTTGATCCATTTCAGAGGCCGAAATCATCATCTTCGGCATCGCAACCTTGTATTTTTCCTTGAGCGCCTTGGCGGTGGGATCGCTCTCGAACATCGCTCCGGGGTCGGAGATATAGCGCCGAACCCAGGCCTCGTCGCGCCTGGCGAAAAGGCCCCGCAAATCCGGTCCCACCTTCACCCCTTCCCCGATCGTATGGCAAGTGACGCAGCCCTTGGCCTTGAAAAGCCGCGCCCCTTCGACGCCGGGAAAGCCCGACTCGGAGTTCGGCGGAACGCCGCAAGCGCTCAAAAGAACCCAGCCGCAGAAAAGGATGAAACGCCGCATCCCCGGGGCTTAGCCCAAGGCTATTTTCCTCGTCAAGCCATCCGCTTTTGGATATGGATTTCCCATGGAACTCGGTCCTCGCGGAATGCGCCTCTTCCTCAATTGGTACCCGCCCTATCTGTTCACTCGTACCCGGGTCAAATCCATCTCCAAGGACTGGCGCAGCTGCGTCGTCGAATTGAAGAAGAGCTTCCTGACGAGAAATTACGTCGGGACCACCTTCGGCGGCAGCCTCTTCGCCGCCACCGATCCCTTTTTGATGTTGATGCTGATCAAAATCCTAGGAATCGAAGATTACATCATTTGGGACAAAGCAGCCATCGCGACCTTCAAGCCAAAGGCAAGGCCCTGCCGAAATTCGAGGTACGGGGAGTCGACCGCGATGGTCAAACCTGCGTCACGGTTCGCAAGACGATCTATATCAAGCGAAAAGCCAAGGCCGAACCGGAGCCGCCTCAACCCCAGAACGAAGATCGTTAAGAAGCTTCAATGAAGTGCAGGAGTTTCGCCGAAGCGGGCGCCCAAGCCTTCAAATCAAGCAATGCCGCGGCTCCGCGCGGGACGACGGCCTCTCGAGGCGGAAGCCCCCAAAGCAAGGTGGCCAGCAGCAGGCCCAAATTCGGCATATGACCGACCAGGGCCACGTCATGGTTTTCCACTCCCTTCAATTTCTCCAAAACCTGGGCGGGACCGACATGAGGCAGAAGAAAATCTCCGTCCTGAATCGGCAGATCCCAGAAGCCGTTGAATACGGCGGCCGTCTCGCGAGCCCTTTCTAATGGGCTGCAAAAGAGAATTTCCGGTTTACGGGGGTCGGCGTCCGAAAGTCGGGAGGCGATGCCCTCCACTTTTCCCCTTCCCTCCGGCGTGAGCCGGGGTTCCGGGTCCGATTCGTTCAAAAAACCGCACTCGCCATGGCGAACCAACCAAAGAAGCATGTCTCGTTTATAAATAAATTCGAGGCACATTTCAGCAGAAATTGTCAAAAACCAAAGCCCAGGCCCCTTCGTTAATAAGTGAGGTCGCGCTTGACGCTGCGGCGAGATTGCTTAATTATTATTTATGGCCAAAAGAGTTCTACTTTTCCTCCTCGTCAACTTCCTCGTCATGATGACTATTTCCGTCATCTTGAGCGTCTTGGGAGTCAAGCCTTACTTGACCCGCTACGGCCTGGACATCAAATCCCTCGCCGTCTTCTGCCTCGTTTGGGGCATGTTGGGCGCCTTTATTTCCTTGGGGCTTTCCCGCATCATCGCCAAATGGAGCATGGGCGTCCAGGTCATCGATCCGCAGAGCACGAACCCCAATGAACAAAGGCTGGTGCAAACCGTCTATCAGCTGGCGCAGAGCGCCGGTCTCCGCGACATGCCGGAAGTCGGCGTCTACCAATCCCCAGAACTGAATGCCTTCGCTACCGGCCCCACCAAATCGCGCTCTTTGGTGGCCGTCTCTTCGGGACTCTTGCAGAGCATGAACCGAGACGAAATCGAAGGTGTCCTAGGGCACGAGATCACCCATATCGCCAATGGCGACATGGTCACGATGACCCTGTTGCAGGGCATCATTAACGCCTTCGTGATGTTTCTCTCCCGCGTTTTGGCCTACGTCATCGCCTCGGCCTTGCGCGGCGAAAAGAGCGATCGCGGAGTTTCCTATGGGGTCAATTATCTCCTGACCTTCGTCCTGCAGATTGTCTTCATGATCCTCGGCTCCATGGTTGTGGCTTGGTTTTCGCGCTACCGGGAGTACCGCGCCGACGCGGGCGGAGCCCTCATCGCGGGTCGCCAGAAAATGGTCTCGGCTCTCCAAGCCCTGCAGAGAAATTACGATGTCGTCGACCCCAACCCCCGACCCGCCATCCAAAGCATGCAGATTTCCGGGCACGGGGGATTCATGAAATTTTTCTCCTCGCATCCCCCCTTGGAAGAGCGGATTCGCCGACTTCAAGAAGCGGCCTGATCGTCGGCGTAGTGGGCCCTCACCTCGCGGATCTTATCGTCGTCTCCCAAGATAAAAAGCTCGGAAGCCCTGCGACCTAGGACGCTTTGGTATTCCAGGACGAAGCTCTGTGTGCCAAAGAACAACCTTCCCCATTCGAAGCTGAGGTCGGGATATGCCTGAAAGGCCTTGGAAAAATATTCCCGCAAGGAAACCTTTCCGCGCAAGGCACCCGAAGGCGCGCCCGCCAGCTTCACGACGAAAGGCGAATAGAAGACGATGTCCTCGGAATAATGGCTCATTACGGCCTCTAGGTCATGGGAGTTCCATGCCCGAATCCAATCCTCCGCGAGAGATTTGACTTTGCCGCAATCGATCATGACGCTCTTCCTTTCCGGTGATCAACAATATCACGCTGGGTAAAATGATCGCGGCCGCCAAAAAGGTCCGCGGTGAAATGGTTTCGCCGGCCAGGGCCCAACCCAAAAACAGCGCCACCGCCGGATTGACAAAGGCATAGGTAGAAACCCGCGTTGGCGTGCTGTTCCTCAGGATCCAGAGATAGGCCGAGTACCCCACGATGGAGCCGAAAAAAACCAAGTAGAGCCAAGCCGCGACGGAAAGAGCGGAGACGGAATGGGGCGCCCACTGGCGCCATTCGCCGCGCAAGGTTCCAAGCAGGAGCATCACCGCCCCGCCGGCGAGCATTTGGATGGCGGTGGCCCACCAGGGAGACCGGGGCATCTTCGAGAACCGGGCAAGGGTCGACCCCAAGGACCACCAAAAGGCGGC
>JAIOPF010000102.1 GCA_021414045.1 Deltaproteobacteria bacterium
ATCCGATTTCATCCTGCTCAACCAATTCGAGTGGGCGAATGTCTCGCGCCTAAAAATCGCCTGGGTGGCGGGACTCGAGGTCCTCGCCGAATCGCAAAAAATTTCGAGCGCACCGGTCGTCACCTTTCCGAATGTGTTAAATCCCGAGGAAAGCGCCGCCTTGAAACAAGCCTTCCTGAAAGTCGGGCAAGACGCCTCCGCCCAGGCCACCTTGCAAGAAATGCGCATGAAAGGCTTCAAAGCCGCCTCCAGCCCGGATTAGCGGAGCCTTACCCTTGATTTCCCAGCGATTTTCCACCCTTGTACAAAAAACCGATGGAAATCCGACCCTTACGCAAAAGGCAAAGGATCGCGGCAACTTATCGCCACGCTCGCCGATAAATTCTTTGTTCCGGTCCGATCAAGGATCGTTATGAAGAGGAAAGAATTCGGTGAAATGCAGTCCATGAATTTCCAAGAGCAAGACGGCCAATTTGACTCCCAGTGCCCTGAAGCCCTCTTCAGCATCTCCCTGGCGGAGAGCACCGGCGTGGTCACCGTGGACTTCACCGAAAATCCGCAGCTCCTCCTAGAAATCGAAGAGTTCCGCAATGTGGTGGGGCTCAGTTCGCCGGTGCAGGCCGGCTTCCTGGTCAATCACGATTCCAGCTGTTGGCTGACCAACTTGGGCCGTCACGGATCCACCGAAGTTTACCGCCCGATGAACAAGACCTACCGCAAGCTCGCCCACCAACAGGTGGCCTATCTGCAGCACGGCGATTTCGTCGGATTCTACGGCGCTTTTTACCGCATCGACATCGACGAAGAACGCTTAAGCCTCGTCCCGGTCGAGTTTCTCGCCCAGCCTCGCTTTCAATAAAATTCCGTAAAACCTCGATGCACCTGGCGAAGGGCCTCATAGAGAACGATGCCGACGGAAGTCGACAAGTTCAGGCTGCGCGTCTCGCCCCACATCGGAATCCCGTAAAGCCGGTCCGCATAACGTTGCAGCATGGACTCGGGAAGCCCCTGGGTTTCGGAGCCGAAGACCAGGCAATCGCCTTCGCGGTATTCCACCGAAGTATAGGAAGCCTTGGCCTTTTTCGAAAAAAAGAACAGGCGGGACTCGGCGTGGCTCTTCAAGAAATCCTCCCAATTCTCGTGGTAGAAAATTTCCAGATACTGCCAGTAATCCAGCCCCGCGCGACGTAAGGTGGCGTCATCGGTGGCAAATCCCAAGGGTCGGATCAAATGAAGGCGGGTTTTGGTCGCGACGCAGAGCCGGGCGATGTTGCCGGTGTTCGGGGGAATCTGAGGTTGGTGCAAAACGATATTCATTTTGTTTTTGAATTTTTGAGCCCTTTAAGCCATAGGAAGCCCCGTTTTAGGGAAATTCCGGCTTTTGGGCGCCTGATGCCCGTTACCCGA
Organism: Deltaproteobacteria bacterium; assembly: GCA_021414045.1. GTDB lineage: Bacteria > UBA10199 > UBA10199 > DSSB01 > DSSB01 > DSSB01. The sequence goes on from JAIOPF010000102.1 coordinate 1,408, forward strand.
TCTGGTCTCTAAGTAGCAACCAAAGCTTCGAAATACCGATAAGCACGGTATCCACGGGGGCACGCGTGGAGAAGAAGAATGACACCGCCTGTGCTCCGTGGATCCGACGCCGGATCCCCCCTTCCCCCTTCCGATCCAACGCAAGCCAGAACCGAAGCCCCTCGAGCCTCGGAGTCGCCTGCGGTGGCGCCCCTGCGCTTGTCGCTGGAAGCGAGCTATCTCGCCGTCGGAAACGCGGGATTTCCCGGACGCGCCGGATTTCTTCTCACTTATCGCCCCAACTCCTTCATGGGCGTCGGCCTCCATACCGACACGAATTTTACCGACCATGTCAGCGGCACCCTCCGATTCGAGGGAATTTGGCCGATTCACCGCCTCTTCCACCTTGAAGGCGCCCTCGAGCTCGGAGCGCGCGGCATGATCAACCAAAGTCAATCGATTCAAGGAATGCTCCAGCCCCTGACGGGCGCCGGCTTCACCGTTGGCGGCGAAATCGCCGCCTCGATCCCCTTTTCGGACCTCTTCGGCCTCTCCGTCTTCGCGCGCGGCTTTTACTCGCCGGGCGGTGGATTCGGCCTTCCTCAGACGGACGGAAGCCCCAACCGCGGCGTCAACTGGAGCGGAGGCGAATTCATGTTCGGCCTGCGCGTCGATTTTTATCCGCCCGTGGCGCCGCGACGCCCTGTCGCCGCCGATGAAGCAAGCGCTCCGCGACGCTCCGAGGCCGCAGCACCGGTGGCTGCCGCGCCGGCACCGCGCGAGGCATTGCAGACCTTCCAAGCCACCGTCGACCGACTGTTACTCGAAAATCCCGCCGTGCCCCCGCCATCTTCGGTCGGAGACGCTGGAAGCCATGCCGACGCGGCACCTGTAACGACCAGCGATGCTGCCGCGGATGCGGCTCCAGTCGCAGCGGACGGTTCCGCAACTGCAGGCACCGAAACACGCGAGGAAATCCTCGGCCTACAACGCGAAATCCTCGCCTTGTCGTCTTCGGTCTCCTCGCTGGAAACGGAAATCCAGGGCGCGACGCAATTGCTGAACGATCTCGATATCGGCCATGAGACCGGCGAAGCCTTCCATATCCGGCTTGACGGACTTTACGACGCTGTGACCGCCCGACCCTCTCGAGTCGATCCTGCCGCCATCAATGCCTTCGCCAGGGAATTCGCCACCATCTTGAGGGACAGCGATCCCTTGCGCCTGCTCATTCAATCCAGCACCGAAAGCTTTGGGCCCGCCATCTTAAGAAACCTACGCAGCTATGAAGAAGCCTTGCAACAATATCAACGAACCTTGCCGGTGCGGTCTTCTTCGGGGGGGCTTGCGCGTGGTGACCTCGACGAACCCCTCGCCCAATTTAGGGCCGTGACCCTACAAGTCGACCAACTCCGGCAACATCCGGAAACGACCGCGCCTTCGGCCAGCCAAGTAAGTCTCTGGCGCGCGCGATTAGGCCGAATTCGCGAACACCTCAACGTCCTCGACAATCGGTTGGACGACGCGACCTATGAGACCCTCAACGGCGAGTTCACTCGCCTGCAAAGCGGTTTCGATTCCTTGTTGACCTCGATGGAAGAAGCGCAACGCAGCTTGATGACCTCGCGGGCCTTGTTCAGCCATTATCAAGGTCTCCGCGCGGCGCGGCGCCCAGCCCAAGCCGAAGCGGCCCTGCGAGGAATGACGGCCGAACTGACCGGGGCGCCGGAATCCTTTCGCCGCCTCCGCGAGCGAAATTTAAATTCGCTGAGAATCGCCTTGGAGTCCTTCCTCGGGCAGCATCCGACGCAAGCCGCCTGGGCGACCTCGCGCGATTTGGCGGTTTCCGTCCTGCGCTGGATCGATCCGTCCTACATGCCGCCGGCGCCTCCGGAGACCCATGCCCGCCGCCGCGGCGCCGCGCGAGGAACCGTCGCGAGCGGATCGACTCCGGGAACGCCGACCTTCCGATTTCCCAACGCCGGCGGAGCCACCGGGCGACGTGACGAATGAGTTTTTTTAAAGGGTAAAGAATGACACCTCCATTTCTCAGATCTCTCGGCAGGCCGCACGGCGGCGATCTCGCCTCGACGTCTTCGCGCGTCGGCGAAATCCGCCTCAGTCCCCAATTGACGCGGCTCTCCGAATTGGTGTCCCGCTCCCGGGATCTCGCCTCCGACCGCGGACGCGAATCCCTCGCGCAGATCCTGCCGAACTGCGCGGGCAACCCCAATTGCAGTCCGGACCTGTCCTTGCTTCCCGCCGCCATCGAGCAAGGCGCGGCCGCCGCCCGAGGCAATCCGGCCCTGTATCGCATGGTGCTGAATTTCCTCGCGGCCCAGCTGCTTTCGACGACGAATCTCGAGGAACAGACGGCCATTCGCAACCGCGCCCGCGAAATCGCGCGCCAGGCCCTGACGGCGATCTCCGATCCCGGCTTTTCGCCGGAGGCCGAGGATCCCGAACATTTGGACGAACCCGTCCGCACCAAGACGCGCATGCTCTTCGACATCAGCTGCACGCTCAGCGCCCTGCTCGCCCAACCGACCTCCGAGGGCTATTCCGAGGCGGACCGCGCCTTGTTGGGGGACTATTTTCACCAGATGCTGAGCGGCATGGAACAGACCCGGGTCCGCAGCGCGATCAATCCCAACAACCCGCCCTTCCCGGAATATTTCGAACGCTTCGTCCGAGCTCAAGCCGCCATCCTCGAGAACGACCGCGAGGGAGCCTTCCGTCAACTTTTGGCGACGCGGGCCCTATTTCAAGAGATGGAACCCGAACGACGCGGCCGTCCCCTGCCCCAACTCGTCGAGACTAGCGCCGAAATGACCCTGCAATCGATGCCGCGCGACGCGGCCGGGGAACATGTCGAGAACCTGCGCACCCTGCTCAGCCTCGAAGCCTTGGGCTATTTTTATCAGGTCGACTTTGCCGAGTCCCATGCCGAGAGCGAATTGCCCGTTTCGCAACGCCGGAACCAAGCCCTCAACCTGGTCGCCGGCGTCTACCTCAATGCCGGCCTTTCCGCCGCGAACGCGAGCGAACTCGTCGACCGCCTGAACGATCTCGGAGAATCGCGCGCCCCTTTGCTGCAGGCGATGGAACGGCGCTATTCGACCGATCACGCCTTCCAAGAAGCCGTCGGGCGGCTTTACACCGGAAACTTGGGCGACACTTCGCGGCGTCGCGCCATTTTCGAGGAAATGCTCGGAGACGCCCAAACGACCGCAAGACATCTACGCAGCCACCGCAACGAGCAACCTTACCAGACCGTCTTTTCCCGTGATCGCGAAGGCCGCAACCTTGGACGATCCATTGAAGCCCTCCGTGGAAACGAGGTCTTGATCGCCAATCTCCGCACGGGCCTGGGCCTGGGAGAGAATGCCGGTGCCGAAGCGATCTCGCGCCAGCTCAGCGAAATGGGTCCCTTGTTGCCGATATTCCTTCAGTCGCTTCCCGAGTTGGTGCGCAACGACGACCATAACCGCTCTTTTTTCGATTCCATCCGCGCCGCCGCCCAAGGCTATCGCGGGGACGGCATGCGCTCCAACGTCGAGGGGCCCCTGGTCGACATGGTCGAATCGCTCAATGAACTCGCGCGCGGCGA
>JAIOPF010000103.1 GCA_021414045.1 Deltaproteobacteria bacterium
GACCGCCAATTCTCCATTCTACGACCTGACCTTGGCGGTGGCGATGTTCGTCGGGCGTTTCGCGGTGATCATCCCCATGCTAGCCGTGGCCGGTTCGCTCAGCCAAAAGAAAGTCCATCCCGCCGGGGACGCGGCCTTTCCCGTCCATGGAGTTTTGTTCGTCACCTTGTTGATCGGCGTCATTATCTTGGTCGGGGCGCTCACTTTTTTCCCCACGCTAACCCTGGGTCCAGTCCTGGAACACCTCGAAATGCTGCGCGGTGCCTTTTACTAATTCGGAGGAAGCTAAAATATTATGGCTAAGATCATGAAAAGAAGTACCTGGGACGGAGCCTTGATTCGTCAAGCGATCCTGGATTCCATTAAAAAACTGAACCCCAAGGTCATGATGAGGAACCCCGTCATGTTCGTGGTCGAGATCGGCAGCCTGCTCACGACAGGGGTCTTCATATCCAACCTGATGAACCACGACATGCACTCGGCCAATTTCAGCGGCCAGATCTCGCTTTGGCTTTGGTTCACGGTGCTCTTCGCCAACTTCGCCGAAGCCATCGCCGAAGGACGGGGCAAAGCCCAGGCGGATGCGCTGAGGAAAACCCGCACCGACACCCAGGCCTTCAAACGCATGCCCGATGGAAAGGTCGCCCCGATTTCCTCGGCGAAACTCCGCAAGGGCGATGTCGTGGTGGTGGAAGCCGGGCAGATCATTCCGGCCGACGGGACGGTCATAGAGGGTACCGCTCTCATCAATGAGTCGGTCATCACCGGAGAATCGGCTCCCGTCATCCGTGAGGCCGGAGGAGACCGCAGCGCGGTCACCGGCGGTACGACCGTCCTGTCGGACCGGATCGTAATCGCCATTTCCACCAATCCCGGCGAATCCTTTTTGGACCGAATGATCTCGCTAGTCGAAGGCGCCGTGCGCAAAAAAACCCCGAACGAATTGGCCTTGAGCATCCTGCTCTCCGGAATGACCATCGTCTTCCTGCTTGCCGTCGTTACGCTGAAACCCTTCGCTCTTTACAGCAAGACGGACGTCTCTTTAGTCATCCTCGTCTCCCTCTTGGTTTGTCTCATTCCCACGACCATCGGAGGACTGCTTTCCTCCATCGGCATCGCTGGAATGGACCGACTGGTTCAACGGAATGTCTTGGCGATGTCAGGCCGTGCGGTCGAGGCCTCCGGCGACTTGGACGTGCTGCTCCTGGATAAGACCGGCACGATCACCTTGGGCAATCGGATGGCCACCGAGTTCATCCCCGCCCAGGGAGTTCGCGCCGAGGACCTCGCCGCCGCGGCTTTTCTTTCCTCCTTTGCGGACCAAACTCCCGAGGGGCGCTCCATCGTCGACTTGGCCCAGCAGCAAATCGGCAAGATGGAATCCCCGGAGGGAGCCGAAGCCATCCCCTTCACGGCGGAAACCCGCATGAGCGGCATCGATTATGACGGGAAGAAGATCCGCAAAGGCGCGGTGGACGCGATTCGCAATTGGCTCAAGGCGAAAAACTCGGGCGTACACCCGGAAATCGAGGCCGAGGTCAACCGGATCGCGGCCAGCGGCGGCACGCCACTCCTCGTCGCCGACCAAGAAAAACTCTACGGCGTCATTCACCTAAAGGACATCGTGAAGTCCGGAATCGCCGACCGTTTCGCGCGTATCCGCGCCATGGGAATCCGAACCATCATGATCACAGGCGACAACAAACTTACCGCGGCGGCTATCGCCAAGGAAGCCGGAGTCGACGACTTCTTCGCCGAAGCCAAGCCCGAGGACAAGATGGGCATCATCAAGGCACTCCAGGGCGAAGGCCGCATGGTGGGCATGACCGGCGACGGAACCAACGACGCCCCAGCCTTGGCTCAAGCCGATGTCGGATTGGTGATGAACACCGGGACACAAGCCGCCCGCGAGGCCGGCAACATGGTCGATCTCGACTCCGACCCGACCAAAATCATCGAGATCGTCGAGATCGGGAAACAGCTTCTCATCACCCGCGGGTCGCTGACCACTTTCAGCATCGCGAACGACGTGGCGAAATACTTCGCGATCATCCCCGCGATATTCGTCGTGGCTTTTCGCAGCTTGGCGGTTCTCAACATCATGAAATTAGCCACTCCAGAGTCGGCTATCTTGTCCGCGGTCATTTTTAACGCCCTAATCATCATCGCCCTGATTCCCTTGGCCCTGCGTGGGGTCAAGTATCGGCCGACCTCGGTGGGAGCCATCCTGCGCAAGAACCTCTTCGTCTACGGACTGGGGGGCATCGTCATCCCTTTCATCGGCATCAAACTGATCGACATGATCGTCACGGGTTTGGGAATTATTTAAGGTTCAAGGAGTCTTTATGTTAAAAAATCTCTACAATGCCTTTGCAGTAACCCTCCTGCTCACCCTTCTCCTCTGCGGCGTTTATCCCTTGGTCGTCTACGGACTTGGCCAGACCCTCTTTAAATCCCAGGCGAACGGGAGCTTGATTACCCGCGACGGAAAGGTCGTCGGGTCCAGCCTGATCGGCCAATCCTTCCAGAAACCGGAATATTTCCATGGACGCCCCTCCGCCGCCGGCAGCGGTTACGATGGGGCCTCTTCCTCGGGGTCGAACCTGGGCCCAACCTCCGCGAAACTCATGGAAAACCTGAAAGGGAACATCCAAAAAGTCTTGGAAGAAAATCCTGGGATCCGCGCGGATCAAATCCCCGTCGATTTGGTAACCACTTCCGGAAGCGGCCTCGACCCCCAAAGGTCCCCCGCTTCCGCGGATCTGCAGGCGGAACGGGTGGCCAAAGCCAGGCAAATGAACGTGGATGAGGTGAAAAAGTTGATCCAAGAGCAGACCACGGGCCCGCAATGGGGAATCTTCGGCGAAAGCGGCGTCAATGTCTTGCAACTCAATTTGGCCCTCGATGCCCTGAAGCCGGTGGCCCCAAGCCCCGAAACCCAGAAATAATAATGGTGGAGGATGCTTTCTGAAGGGAAAGCACCTAAAATAGACAATTCCCGATAAATAGATTAGCCATTCGGCGGGGCACATGAACGGAAACGATTCATGACGCCCCCTGTCATCCAAAACGAACACTGTTCCGCCGCCATCCGCGCCCATCCCTTGCCGGGAGACCGCTGCGCCGACGAAACCCTGCCCTACCGCCCACCCGAACACCGGTTTCGCGCCCTCTCCATCAACATCGATTTGCCCGCCAGTTTCAGCTTTCGTTCGGGACGAAGCTCCGGGCCCGATTTTTGGTATCGTGAGGGAGTGGGCGCCCTGTTTCGCCCCCTTCCCTGGCTCGGCTTAGGCGCGCATTTCGAGAGCAATTCGGCCAATGAGTTGACTTTCATGGGGCGTATCCAGGGGCAAATTCCGCTGCATCGCTACGGCCTGTTCCGCCTGGATGTCGCGGCGCTCGTCGGCTTAAGGCAGATGTTGAGCCAACCCCACGACCTCGGCGGCGGCGAAACCAATCTTTCCGGCTCGCTTTTCGCGGCGGGCGCCCATGCCTCGCTCAACATTCAATTGACCAACGAAGTCTCGGTCTTTCCCTATTTCCGCTTCCTGCTCTCGCCCGCAAGCGACGTGACCCGCGATTCGGACGGCAGTCGAACCACCTTGCCCTTGAGCTACGAGTTCCAGTTCGGCGTCGGCTGGAGCATCGACCTCCTCCCCTCCGGATTTTGATTTTTCGAATTTCCCGATTCAGCTAGAATGAAATCATGGCCAAAGGAAAAAATCCCGTCCTCTATCGCAGCGATCGCCTCTACTTGGCCCCCTTAAGCGTCGAGCACGCCCCGTACTTCACGAAGTGGTTCAACGATCCGGAGATCTTCGGACATATCCGCGAGATGAGCTACCAAACCACGATCGCGGAACAAACCCGCTGGGTCTTGGAAACCAACCAGGATCCCTGCCAAAAAGTCTTCTCGATCTTCTACATCCCCGACGACCAACTGATCGGCGACGGCGGTTTCATGCACATCAATTGGGAAGACCGAAAGGCCGAGGTTGGCCTGGTCATCGGCGAGAAAAAATACCAGGGCTTGGGGCTCGGAGCCGAATCGCTCTGGCTGCTATGCAAATACGGCTTCGAAGAGATGAAACTGCATAATATCCTGGGCGAAAATTACGCCGATAATCCCATCGCGATCAGCAACGCCCGCAAGATAGGCCTACGGCACTTCGGCACCCGACGGCAATCGCGCCGCATCGGCGACAAGGTCCTGGACGTCCACTATTCCGACATGCTTCCGGGCGAATTGATCAAACCCGAGTGGAAACCGAAATAAAGCCTGGCGCACACAACTTTGCCCACCCCCGCGCGAAAAGCTCATGAATTCCCCAGGGATCGGCTCGAATCCCCGTTTTTTCCCCAAATCGGGAGACAGGCGGGATGGTCTTTTCTTGGGTTTTTTTGGGTGCACATGACAGTCGCGGGTCTATCTTTAACTTTTCAATCCTCGCCCCGTCTCCCGCCGAAACCGGCCGGAACGCCGCCGTCATGGCTCGCCCAGGGCCTATCGTCCATCCAAGCCTCGGGTGCCCTTTCGACCACCGCCTTGCGCGAATTCGAGGCCATCCTAAAAAACTGGGACCCCAAGGGAGGCTTGGAAGAGCTCGCGGCCCTCGGCAAGGTCTGGCAAAACCGCGGCGAAGAAACGGCGGCAGCTTCCCTTTGGTCCCTATTAAAATCGACAAACTCCGCGGCCTCCGCCGTCGCCGGCAAGGAATTATCCTCGATGCTGGAGGCAGGCGATTTCGGCGGGCGATTCGAGTTCCTCAGCTCGAAATTTCTTCGTGAAACCGCCGATCCGCGCACGCTCTTGCCCATGCTGCTCTGCGGATTTTTGGGGGAGGCGACCGAGGCCCTGGCCTACTCGAGACTGAAAGGCGTGGCGAATCCCCTCCTTCGGCGAACGGCGGCGGGCGCCGCGGCGACCTTACTCGAGGCACCGGGGTTCGTCGGTTTACAACATGCTCTCGGCGGCAATTCTCCGGCGCCGCTCGCCCAGGAATTCGCGGCCGCCGCGTTGAGCTTGGGATCCTTGAGGTTCTTTCGTTTAGCCGGAGAAACCACGCTGAAAGGCTTGGCGGAATTCGGCGCAAGAAACAATGCCGTCGAGCTCGGAAAATATTTGCCCTTCGCGTCGAAGACCCTTCCCCTAGCAGCCGCATTTGGTGCCTTGGCGGCAACTCGGGCATGGGAAGAAAACCTAGGCTGGAGGCCCCGGTCCTCGCCATCCGTGCAATGGCTGGACACCTTGTCTTCCTTGTTGTCCTGGGAAATCGGGACTCGACTGAGTCGCTTCGCTTTGGGCAAGCGTGTCAGCGGCTTTCGAACGCCTTGGAGCCTGAAGGATCTGCCAGAACCCGCCTCGCCAAATCCCGGGGAATTTTACGTTCAGACGACTCCCGCGGAACGCTTGATACTGAATGAATTCTTCTTCCTGGGAAGGACCCCCGAAAGGATTACCTGGAAAACCTGGCAAAAAATTCAACCAAGAATTCTTTACGAGGCGCGCATCATCGGCGATGAAAACGGCGACAAACTACCCATGAACCACAAAAGATTCGAGCTTCAAAAGATCGTCATTGCCTTTTATGGCGCCAAGGAAAGGCACGAACTCCGCGGCGGACGCCCACCCAAGGCAAGCCCCTACATCGCGAAGGACCCTTTCCCATCCCCTCAAAAAATCGATTAGGAAACCGGGCTAGTATCGAAGCCCGCGACGGCGACTTGATTCGGATCAGCCTGATCGATGCGCACGAATAACCGCGCTCCGGGCTGGAATTGCGGAATCTGCAGCATCGAAATGACCTGCTTGACGTCGACTTGGTAGGGACGCCGCGACCGGTCGGGCGTCACCTCGAGGGTGAGCCGAACCTGGGGATTGTCGTTGATCTTCACTCCGGTGTCGTTCAAGGCGAGAATGCGCGCCTTGCCCGGCTCGCCGGTCTGAAGGATGCGTTTGGCGTTTTGTCCAGGTTTGATGATCTTCGCGTAGACGAAATAGAAGACGACACCCAAGATGCCGAAAGTGAAGATAAGACTGACGGCGGTGATGATCATGCCCAAGGCCATAAAAAATTCCTCTCCGGGATGAGCCCTTGGATCGGAAGATTAACTCATGCCGCGAACGGCGGCCAATGGTTTATTTGACGAAAAAAAACCCGCCCAGCGAAGCCGGGCGGGTTACCCTCTGTGCTTTATCCTACCTTTTCCGGCAAGCGAGGGCCGGAAGACCAAGCAGCAGAATCCATGAAAAAATTTGATCGGCGGCGCCGCCGGTGGCGGGGATTTGACTGCAGCCTCCGCCATTACTCGCGGCTAGGGGCTCCTTCGGAGATGGCGCGGCGACGATTTTTGAGTCCCCCGAGTCAGATTCCGCTTGGGCCGGCATCGGATCATGATCAGCCCCTTCCGCTTCAGTCGTCGGAGTTACCGGCTCCGGAAGAACGGGAGTCACCGGATTGGGATTGTTCGGAGTCGTCGGTTCCGGAAATTTATCGACGGACGGAATTCCAGCCTTGGGAAGCGTCGGATTGCACCAGTCAAGGACGGTTTGCTTGATCGCGGGCTCCCCGCAATTTTCCAAAATCGACTGCAGGTTCTGCCCATTCGACGATGAATTGATATACTGAACGGTGAGGCAGCGTTCGCCAGGATGTCCGACATGTTTGTCACTATCGTAGATCAGGAGGTGATTGTCGGAAACTTGAATATCTTTCAAACATTCCAACATCGGCGGGATCAACTCCTCCACCTTTTTCTCGCAAAGAACGGAGTTCTTAGGAGAAAAACAAAATAGCTCGTTCCAAGAATCGTTGCTCGCCTCCGCCAACAGACCTTGAGCCAAAAATAAATTAAGAGCCACCAGACTCATTCCAAACCATCGACTTCGTTTCATCGCTTTCCTCCATGTCAAAAAATTCTAACAAAGGATGAAGATTGCAAAGAAGGATCCAAGATTATGTTTAATAATTTCAATTAGTTAATAAAATAACCTCATTACAAAATGAATATTTTGTAATTTTTCTAATCATCGTCATCCCCTTGAGTTACAATTTCACGAAGGAAATGACGTCAAATTACCAAATTGTGAGACCTTTGGGCGAGGGCGCGGGCGGAGAAATTTTTCTCGCCCAGGGCCCAACAGGACCCGTCGCCCTGAAATTTCTCAAGGCGGATATAGTCGAGAGGTCGCTTCATTCCTTCCGAGATGAAGTGCAATTGCTCTCCCACCTCTCGCATCCCAACCTGATTAAAATTTTCGATTTCCATGAGGGGAATCCGAAAGCGGAGGCCCCTTGGACTCGCCCCTGCTTCTCGATGGAATATCTGGAAGGAGATTCTTTCGACACCCTCCCTCAAGACCTACCCTTCGAAGCCATTCGCGACCTTTTTTTGCAAACCTGCGGGGGACTTCGTTATCTGCATCAACGACGGATCTTTCATCGCGACTTAAAGCCCTCCAATTTGTGGCGCTGCGCTTCGGGCGCGGTAAAAATCTTGGATTTTGGATTGGCTCTCCACGGGGCCGACGGCGAGACGAACGCAAAACTGGGTACCCTCGCCTTCACGCCTCCGGAAGCCTATTGGGGCCATTATGACGGACGAAGCGACCTATTTTCGCTGGGGGCGACCTTTTACCGAATCTTGAGCGGAGACTTGCCCTATTCAAAGCCGCTTTTCCCCGAATTGCTCGCGGCCATACCCGATGCGCCGCCCCTGCGAGAGTCGCGCCCGGATCTTCCGGAATATTTTTGCGAATTACTGCGCCGACTCCTGTCTCGCGAACCCTCCGCGCGGCCGGGATCGGCTTCCAGCGTCTTGAAATATCTCGCGATCCATGGCGCGGCTCTCGACGCCGATGCCAAGACCGATGGGGACGACGTCGACGACAAGCCCCCGCTGGTCGGGCGCGACCGGGAAATTTCCGAATGGAATGACCTACTCGCGAAAGTGGAAAAACAGCCCTCGTTGGCCACCGTCACCGGGCCCACCGGAATCGGGCGCAGTCGTATGCTCGAGGAAATGCGATGGGTGGCCTTGCTGCGAGGAATCCCCTGCGTTTCCACTTCCGAGGAGAATTCCCAAAATTGGCGGAGCCATTTGCGAAAATCCCTGGGCCTAGGCGAAGGCCCAAGGTCCTCGGATCCCCTAGAAGATATTGAACAATGCCTAAGCACGGCGGGGGGAGCTCCGCGCATTTGGATCTTCGAAAACCTTCACCTTTGGGAAAAAACCGCATTGGCTCAGGTCTTACTGTTGCTGAGCCTCGCCCACGAGAGAGGGCACGGCCCCACGTTTCTCTTGGAATGGAAGGACGGGGATTCCGCCGCCGAAAAACTGGAATCTTCCCTGGAATATTGGGAAGCACAGCGCTGGCGGTGTTCTTTGCGGGAGATCAACCCCGCCATGACCCTGACGCTGCTTCGTTCCGCCTCCACGGATGCGGAAATTTCCCAAGCAGACCTAGAGTCCATCACGCGAAATTCCGGCGGAAATCCAGAACTCGCCCTCATGATCCTACGGGAGTTTCTTTCGGGTTCCGCTAGTCCGAATTCGAATGCGCCCCACAATTTTCAGGAGATGGCGGGCCAAAAAATCGCGGCACTTTCCGAATCCGAACGCGAACTCTTCGCCGTCCTGCTCGCCGCGAAACGCGAGGCGGACCTTCCTTTAATCTCGAAGGTATCCAAGACTTCGGATGGATGGACCGACGTTCTGCTGAAACTGCAGCAACGGGACCTGCTATCCCCTACTTCGCTGGACCGTCCTTGGCTCGCCTTACGACAGCCCGCCTTGGCTTCCTCGTATTGGGAAAAACTCGAGCTTTCTAGAAAAAACCGGGCCCATCGACTGTGGCTGGATTTCCTTCGCGCCGAATTGGCCTCAAGGAATGGTCCGCCAGCTCCCCTCGCCGAAATTCTACACCATGCCTTGGCCATCGCCGATCGCGAGACCCTAGAATCGCACGGAGTCGAGGCCTTGCGACAATTGGAGAGCAGGGGGGAAATGCAAGGGCTCTTGGATTCCCTCCAAACCCTCGCGCGGCACCCGGAAATCAAAATCGACCCCACCTGGTTCTTCGCGCTGCAAGCCACGGCCTGCTTTCAATTGGGCCGTTTTTCAGAGGCGCTAACCGCTTATCAAAACTGGTTTCAGGCAAAGGCCGACGACGGAACCGGTCTGATCCAGGTGCGCTACCACCTCTATTTGGGAACGGTGCGATACGGAGCCGGAGAACGCGACCTCGCCGAGCAAGAGCTACAAGTTTCCTTGCAATCCGGAGATCCTAAAAAACATCCCCAGCTCGCCCCCTATCAATCGAGAGCCCGCAATTTGCTGGCGGCCATCGCCGAAAAGCGCGGCGATTTCGGCGCGGCCCGAGATCATCTGCTAGCGGCGAAAGATCTGTCCGGGGGCGACCCGCGCTCGGAAGGCGAAATCGAACAGAGGCTAGGAAGCCTCTCACAAGCTCAATGCCGATACAGCGAAGCCCGGCGACATTATGCCTCAACCCTGCAATGCTACCGCAACACCGGCAACGCCCAAGCGGAGGCCATCGCTCTCGACCTGACCGCGATGCTGTCCCTCGAAACCGGAGCCCTCGAAGAAGCGGTAGCCGGGATGGAAACCTCCGCCGCGACGGCGCGGCGCGGAGGCGACATCCTGCAATACGCGCGTTATCTCGCGAATCGGGGACTTGCGGAATTGGAGTCGGGACGGTTTTCGGCCGCCCTCACTTCCTTCCGCCAAGCAGAAGGACTGTTGCGAGCCTGCGGCACTCCGGAAGACCTCGCGGTCTTGCAATTATTTTGGGTGAACTTCGAGGCCATCGCGGGTCTCTGGAACTCGGCGGAATCCCGGCTTCAATCCCTCGCCAACGCGCAAGCCCTCGCGAAATCCGAAACTCTCGCCCGAGCCGCGCTGCAAGCCGGCGCGGAGCTCGCTTACCGGCGGCGAAATTGGCCGGAGGCCCGACGGCGATTGTCCCGGATCTTTCGAGACCCGCACACGCACCTCAAGGCAAGGATGGACGGCGGTTGCCTACTCGCGAAAACGGAGGCACGCGCCGGAAATTTCGGCGCCTTGCCCGACCTGCTGAAGGAAATACGGGCCCTGCCCATCCCCGAGCGCTCAAGCGATATGGAAACGGCCCTCGCCTATTTTCATTTCATGGCCGACTCCGATAAAAATACGGAAAAGCTCGAGGCAATTCTGGCCTCCGTGCAGGGAGTCAAGAACCCCGTCCAGCGGGGGGATTACTGGCTTATTTTGGCTGAGTTTTTCGCCTATCGCCGACTCAAACATCTATCCGAAAAATTTTTTCGTGCCTTCACCAAAGAATGGCGGGACATCCGCCGAGAAATGCCGGAGGAGCTGCGTATGGATTACGATAAAAACCAGGGACTCGAATCCCTCGAAAAAGCTTTGGATAAAATCGCCCAAACTGAAGCGAAAGCCGTCGAAGCGGCTCCCCCCGCGGGCATTTCCTCCGAACGCTTCAAGTATTTTTGCGAGATCAATCGTCAGTTGCTGGAAAAGGAGGACTTGCACGAAATCCTCGAGCAGGTGATGGATGCATCCATCTTGCTTTCCGGCGCCGAACGAGGCCTGCTGATCTTGAAGGAAGATCAGGAACCCACCGAAAATCCGGACCATTTCAGCGTCAAGACGGCCCGCCGCATCCATCGCCAGGCCTTGGACCAAAAAGATTTCCAATTCTCCCTCAGCGTGGTGCGCGAAGCCTGCCGAATGGGAACTCCCGTGTTGACCAACAATGCCTCGGCCGATTCCCGTTTCCAGGAAATGCAGTCGGTGATGCAGCAGCAACTCAAGTCCATCCTGGTGGTGCCCCTGGAAACCGGCGCCGGCGTCTCCGGCGCGGTCTATCTCGACCATCGTTACGCGCCGAACGCCTTCAAGCCCGAGGACGTGGAACTGCTATCCGCCCTCGCGGGGCAAGCCGCCTTGGCCATCCAAAAAGCCAAGATCCTCGAGGAAGTCCGCGCCGCCAAGCTCCAACTGGAAGGCCTGGTCCAAGAGCAGCATCATCGAATCGAGGCGCTTTCCGAGGAGCTATCGCATAGCCGCGATCATCTGAAATTCGACTACCCCGAAATCGTCGGAAAATCCGCGGCGATGATCAAGGTCTTCCAACTGCTCGACAACGTGACTCAAACCAAGATCCCGGTCTGGATCTACGGGGAATCGGGGACCGGAAAGGAACTCATCGCCCGGTCCTTGCATTTCAACAGCGGGCGCAAGGGAAAACCCTTCGTCACCCAGAACTGCAGCGCCATCCCCGAGAACCTGCTCGAGAGCGAGCTGTTCGGCTACAAACGCGGGGCCTTCACCCACGCGGACCGCGACCGGCAGGGACTCTTCGAGGCTTCGGACGGAGGCACCCTCTTTCTCGACGAAGTCGCGGACATGTCCTTGGCGATGCAGGCCAAACTGCTGAGGGTCTTGCAGGAGGGAGAAGTGCGTCCCCTGGGTTCCAACAAATCGGTGAAGATCGACGTCCGCCTGGTGACGGCTTCCAACCGGGACCTGCGTCGCATGGTGAAAGAAGAGAAGTTTCGCCAAGACCTGTTCTTTCGCATCAACGGGATGACGATCCCGCTTCCGCCGCTGCGACAGAGGAAACAAGACATCCCCTTGCTGGTACACTTTCTCGTCAAAAAGATTTCGAAGGAATTCGAGCTGAAACCCAGCCCCTTCGCCCAGGAAGCGATGCGTTTCTTGACCGAGCAGCCCTGGCCAGGAAACATCCGCGAACTGGAATCGGTGGTCCGCAATGCCCTGCTGACGGCCGGTGGCGCCACGGTCACCAAAAAAATGCTGCAGATCGAGGAAGCCTCGGCCGATTGGGGAAATCCCTATTCGGACGCCGTGACCAACCCTCAGCCGCTGGAAGATCCCTCCGAATCCGAGCTGACTCCCGCCGATCGAGAAGAAAGGAAAAGACTGACGGAACTTTTGATCAAACATCAGCTGGATAAAAAGAAAGTGGCGACCGAAATGGGCTTGAGCCTGAAGACGGTTTACAACGCCATGGAGCGCTTGGGGATTCCGACGAAGAAGCGGCAACTGACGATGCTGTTGAAGAGCTGAACTAGAATTGGAACTTGGGAGCGTCTCCCGCGGGATCCTTGAGTTCCACAGGTTCGGCGACTGGAACTGGGGCATAAGCCTCGGGAAGAGGTTTGAATTTATTGATTGCGGATTCCGTAATCCAATCCGCGCTCGAAAAACAATCTCCCTGCTTGGGACAATCTTTTTCCACCGCAAGCTCCGGGGCTTGATAGTCGCTTCGCCGATTCAACAGATAGGTCTTGATGACGCTGCCAGCCTGGGTATCGAACGATAGTTCGAAGGGATTCCCCTCTGGCGTGGCCTCGCCCAAACGAGTCTCGACATATCGGGTTCCTTGGAGATTCACCAAGCGAAACACTCGGTCCTTGGGGCAAGCACGGGAAGAATGGTCCGCCGCGGCGCATTTCACCACTCCGGAAATCTTGACCGTCACCGAATCGGATCCTGGACTGACCGCGGAGGCGCTCTCCTGCTTCGAGGAGACTTCGATGAATTCAAGGTCGTCCCCATTGTCGGCGGGAACGGCGGGGACTCCGCTGTCCATGGTGACGCCGACCGCGTTATTTCCGCCGAGGGAATTTCCTCCTCCGCCCAAGGCGACGGAGGGCGAGCCTTGACCACCAGCGCAACCCAATAATGAGGCGATTACGGCCATTTTCCAAATTTGCTCTGGACTGAAAAGTTTCACGGTCTCCCTCATGATTCTCAAATAATAGATCGGCAAGGCCTCCCTCGGGTGTTGCCTACCCCTTCATTATCAAAATTTATCCCGCCCTTGGATACGGAGAAGTAAGGCTCCCCCATGGAAATTCCAAAATTTAATTAATGTTATTTTTGTACCAATTATAACAAAATATAATTTTAGTAATTTTTGTAAAAACAAAATAAAAAATCAACTTTACAACTTATTGTTTTTATTAATTTTATTCATTTTATCCTTTGGCATCGCCCTTGCTTTATCTCTCTATGTCATTCAATTCGGAGGGTAAAATGGAAAGCAACAACACGATGGATCAACTGAGCAAAGAAATTCATAATCATCTGATGAACGTGGTCAGCAGCATGGAGTTGGGCCGCAGCGAATCCCAATGGCGCCTGGCGGAACGCAAGATGGAAACCATCGAAAATTCCCTTTTGACCGATCCTTTTGTGACCGACGACCAAATCTCCTCGTTGGTAGGCTTCAAGCGCGGCCCCGTTTGGACGGAAGCCCTCAACCATTTGGAAAACCTCAAAACCGCCCGGATGGCCGCTTAATTCAGGAGAACCTTTATGGTGGATAAACCTCGCAGCGTCTACACCGACCGTTACGGTCCCTCCCAAACCTCTCCCTCGAACCCATCGAAGTCCAACCCGGATTACATCGATATCGAAACGGGGGGCGAGGAGTACTGGAGCGAAGACGAAGTTCAAGGCGAAGCCTCCGCCACGTCCGGGGAATTGGACGAGTTACAAGGGAAACATCACGGCGCCGGCCCCCAGGAGACCAATGTCGACGGAGACCTCGAGGAATGGCTGGGCGAACATCAAAAAAAGGCCCAAGAAACCCAGGAAACCGACGGAGAAAATGATGAGACCGAGAACTCCACCGAATACACCGTCAAAAAAGGCATCCGGTACTATGATTCCAAGGATCCGGAAAAGGGCCAGGGATACGATTTCGAACTAAGCCCCACCGGAGAAAAAGTGACCAGCGTCGTCGAAACCGAAGGCAGCGTCACCATCAATCTTCCCAAGAATTCCGATGCGAAAATTTCCAGCTCCGGAAATATGCTCATCGTGGAATTCAAGAACGAAACGATCAAGGTGAACTTAAATAAGGCCGCGGGGGTTCATTTTGTCGGGGGCTCGGTCAGCGGCGACGTGGACAACGAGGATAAAAAAATCACCACCGATCAAGGCCCTTTCATCTCCGAAGGCGAAATTGAAAAGCTCAAAAGCATCATCGACGGAATCCCCGATAAAATCGGCGCGACCGAGGCGGTAAAGCCCAAGGAAACGGAAGACACCAAGCCAAAACTTCCCCATTTCGGAACTTCGGGTCAGACCGGCTTCGGCGGCTCCCCGGGCCCTTTCAGCGCGACAGATCCCTATTCATCGGCGCCCTTCTCCCCCGGCGGAGCATCCATGGGTATTACCGTTCAAAATCCAGATGGAGCAACCTACGTTTTCGGAAGAAAGGTCGGCTTCATTTCACAATCCGAACTCGACGACGGTCAAAAACAGGTCGCCAAGGTGAAAGAGGTCTTTCAAGCGATGTCCGAAGCCCTTGGAGAGAAGGATCCCAAGAAACGCAAAGAACTTTGGGAAGACGCGGCGGATCTCATCAAGGATTACATGACCCAAGACAAAGATGGGGGGCACGCTAACAATGTCGCTCACATGATCGGCGGCGTCTTGATGGATGAACTGGGCGGCAAGAAGGAACTGATCCAAGTTTT
>JAIOPF010000133.1 GCA_021414045.1 Deltaproteobacteria bacterium
AGGGTCACGTGCTTGTAAAGGATGGTCCCGTCTTCGGCGAGGAGGAAGAGGGCGCGCTTCGGCATTCCGGTGATGCTGATGACCTTGTAGGCCTTGGTCACGCGGGAGTCGTAGTCGTTGAGCAGGGGAAAGGGAAACTGGTACTTGTCGGCGAATTTTTTGTTCGCGAAGTCTTCGGGGTGGGCGATGCTGATGCCGTAGATTTGCACGCCGAGTTGTTGGAAGGCGCCGTAGTGGTCGCGGTAATCGCAAAGTTGCGCCGTGCAAACTGGGGTGTCGTTGCCGGGATAGAACACCAGTAGGACTTTCCCTTTGGCGAGGATTTTTTTGAGCTCGACGCGCTCTTGGTTCTGATCGAGCATATTAAAATCGGGGGCTTTGTCTCCTACTTCGGGCATGATCCACCTCTTTGGCTGGCAATTGATTTGCGGACTTTATAAACATACTCCTTTTTTTTGACAACCTCTTTTCGCCGCCAGCGATAAGAAAAACATCTAGAATTATCAGTACTTAGAAAAAAGGGCTCGAATGACGGCACTCCCTCCGCCGAGGTCTTTGTTTTCCATTTCACGGCATTCGCCGCGCGATTCCTTCGCGCGCGAAACGGGGCGCGACCGCGTCGCCCTCGATTCTTTTTCGCCTTGGCTAGAGTCTCATTCTCAAGGCGCTTCTTCAACCGAGATGCAGGAGCTGCGGGAACTGGCCCGCGAGACCGATCCACGGCTTTTTTCCGAAGGCCTCCTCTCCGTTGCCGGTCGTTTGGAGCGTTCGGAGTCTTCGCAAGCGATAGTCCTCGCGGCCAATCTCTATTCCTTTTTAGACCAAGCCCATTTGCCCCTGGCGGAGAGAGGGCGAGCGCGGCTCGCCGTTTTGAACGGCGGAGGCGCTTGGAGCGAGCGAGCCGAGGGTCTGCTGCGCTCTTTTGCCCGGCAAGCCTCCGATCCGGCGATGTTGGCGGGCATGGGTTTGGCATCGGGAGTTTTTACGCTGACCCGCACGGCCATGCTTTCTAGGTTGTTGGCGGCGCCGGGCTCGGCTTTCTTGACTCGGGGTTTCGGCGCGAGAGCCTTGGCATCGGCGGCGGGTTTCGCTTTGGAAGCGCCTACCTTCACTCTGGCCACGCGGCTGGCGAATGAGGGTTTGGGGCGTCCACAAGATTGGAGCCGGAGCGCGGTTCACCGGGACATCGCCTCGAGCTACCTGGTATTGGGTGCTTTGAAGCTCACGCACTGGGGGGCGGGCGAGGCCTTGGGAAACAGGGCTCGCGAGGGTGTCCTGCCCGCGCGAGTGTGGCAAGGAGCGACTCAACAGCTGGCGACCTTCGGCGGCATTTGGTTGGGGCATGGCCTCGAAGGTTTTGCGGGCTTGCGTCGTCCTCAAGATCCGGCGCTGACGCTCGTCGATTCCTTGGCGATGTTATTCCAGTTTCAGGTGGCGGGACGCCTTAGCGCGGGGATGATGGGCCGCCCCTTCGCGGAAATGGAAAGAGGGGTCGATCGCTACTCGAGGAGCCCTGCGGGGTCTTTCATTCAAACCGCGGAAAATTCTTTTTCGTGGCCTATCGAAGGCGGGCTTAGGCCGGCCTTCGCCACCGCGGAAATTTCCAATGCTTCGGTTTCCGAAAGCGAAGCACCCGCGCCTCGGCCCGGCACGATCTTGGCCATGTCGGTCTTGGGCGCTGACGGCAGGGGGGCTCGGCCCTCCTTGGGAGGGCGATTCGACCAATTGGTCCGTCCGACTTTCTCCGAGAAGTCGGTGTCGCCCGCCCCTCGCCATGCGAAAGGCGAGCGTCGCCCAGTGCGTCGCATTGGCATTTTGACCAGCGGGGGGGACGGGCCCGGAGAGAACGCGGCCATCGAAGCCCTGGTCCGAGGGGCGATTCAAGTCCATGGGTGGGAACCCTTGGGCATCTTCGACGGCTATCGAGGCTTGCTGGAGCCGGAAGGCAGGATTCAGGAACTGCTCTTGGAAGATGTGGCGGGGGAGGCCGCGGTGCGATCCGCCTTAAAGCGTCTTTACGCGGGCCGCACGCCGGCGGGCTTGGCCGAAGGGCATGCCGACATCTCGTCCTTAGGAGGCGATCTCCTGCGCAGCAGTCGCACCAACCCCGTGCAGGGAGACCCCAGCGCCTCGCGAGTGAAGCGGACGATGCGCGAACACGGCATCGACGCCGTCGTCGTGCTCGGCGGCAATGGTTCGATGCGCGCGGCGGAGGCCCTGCGTCGGGCGGGCGTTCCCCTGGTCGGCATCCCTCAAAGCATCGATCTCGACGTCTGGGGCAGCGAGCACTCGATAGGTTTTCCTTCGGCCGTCGCGAAAGGCGCGGCGGAAGTGCATCATTTTCACAACACGGCCCACAGCTGCGACCGTTGGTTTTTGGTCGAAGTCATGGGGCAGCACTATGGGATGCTCACCCTCGCGGTGGGCCGGGAGTCGCGGACGGCGGACTCGGTCTTCATCGAGGTGCCCCGACCCTTGAGCGAGGTGCGCGAGGTGATCGAAAGGGTTCGTCCGACCCGCTCGCATGGGGTGCTGCTGTTTTCGGAGGGCGTGAAGTTCCGCGGCGAAGGAGTCTCGGTGATCGAGCCTCCTCGAGGCACCGACATCCACGGACGCATGGTCGTCGAGAGCGGCGACGTCGTTCGCTGGTTGCGCCGGCCCCTCGCGGAGATGGGCATCGTCCATACCCGTCCCGAATCGCTGGGCTATCTCTTGCGCGGCGCCGATCCCACTCCGCACGAGATCGCCTTGGCGCGTATCCTCTCCGAAGGCGCCCTGCGCCTCGTCGAGGGAGGGCATTTTGGCCGCATGGTGGGAACGGGATTCGCCGGGGATTCCAGCGACCTGCATTTGGTCTACCCGCGTTTGACTCGCGTGGCGAGCCATCAGAAGTCCGCGCCCGAGAATTATTTCCGCTACGTGCGGGCCTTGCTCGAGGGCGGGGAAGGATGAAACCTTATTTTCGCTTTCCCATTCTCAGCGTCAGGAAATCCTTGAGGGAGGAGCCCGCGGTTTTCAAAAAAGGATTCGTCTTCTTTTCTTCCCCTAGGGTGGATTGCGGATTCGGGGCATAATTGTGTCCGGGTAGCACCACGGTGTCGTCGGGCATCTGCATCAGTTTTTGCGTCAGCGTGTAATACATTTGTTCGGGATCCCCGCCGGGCAGGTCGCAGCGTCCGCAACCGTGGACGAAGAGGGTGTCTCCGGTGACCAAGTGCCGACGCACCTCAAAGCATTGGCTGCCCGGCGTATGCCCGGGAGTATGCAAGCATTTCACCGACAAGCCTCCCAAGGAAACCTCATGTCCGTGATCGGTCTTCACCAAATGTTCCGAGGCCTCGGGAACATGAGGCGCGTCATGTTTGTTCACGAAAATAGGAACCTGATGGACCTCGAGAAGATCCTCGATGCCGTTGGTGTGGTCGCGATGGTGATGGCTGACCAAGGCGCCGACGACTTTCATTTCGTCCGCTTCGGCTTGCCTTAAAATGGTGTCGACTTGCCAGGCGGGGTCGACGATCAAGGCTTGGCGCGTCACGGGATCCCCGATCAAATAAGTGAAATTTTCCATGGGGCCGACTTCCAATTGCCGCAAATAGAACGGGACTTGCATGGGCTGTCTCCTTAGATGTTTTCCATTAGACTATTGATTGAGAACCATGGCAAGGGGTGCTAACCTATCAAGTGAGGCGACGCCAATTTTATGAAGACTAGGACATTCAAGACGCTGGTTCTCGAGGTTGACAAACAGTTCGCGATGCTCAAGTTCAATCGCCCGGACTTTCGCAACGCCTACACCGACGAAATGGGACTCGAATTGCTGGAGGCGCTGAATGACTTGGCGGCGCCTTCGGTGCGGTCGGTGGTATTGACCGGCGCTGGAGCCGATTTTTCCATAGGCTTCGATCCCGTCGCCATGAAAGAGCATATCGACGAAGCCCCGATGCTGTTCCGCAAGGCGACGGGCTATTTGCATCAGATCATCGCCGAATTGCGGCGCCTCCCCAAACCCGTCATCGGCGCCATCAACGGACCGGCCGCCGGCACGGGATTCAGCTTCGCCCTTGCCTGCGATTTCATCTTGGCCTCCGAGACCGCCACTTTTTCGAGCAACTACATCAATTTGGGATTGAGTCCCGACGGTGGGCTCACTTATTTTTTAACGCGCTTGGTGGGGCCGCAAAAATGTGCTGAACTGGTCATGACCGGAAAGACCATCGGTGCCCGCAAGGCCCTCGATTTGGGCGTGATTAGCGGCGTGGTTCCTCCGGACAAATTATTGGAAGAGGCGAAGAGTTTGGCGGTTTATTTCGCCAACGGTCCGACCCTGGCCTTGGGTCGCGCCAAACGGCTCATCGACACGGCCCTCAGCCATTCGCTAGAGGAGCAACTCGAGGAGGAGCGCCAGTCGATAATTGAAATAGCCACCAGTAGTGACTTTAAAGAAGGGCTTAGCGCCTACGTCAACAAGATGGGCAAGCCGAATTTCGGAGGCAATTAACCTCCCACGGGACACACGCGATGAATACGGCAAGGTCGGCAACAATTATTCCGCTTCGTTCCAGCGGCCGAAACGCGAAGCCGGGAAAATCTCCCGCCTCGGGGCATTTGCATGAACTTGAGGCCTTCGACTACACCCTCGACCTCTTGATGGAAGATTTCGGCAAGCGCCACCAAAAGGACTCCTGCGTCCTTTGCGAACCCATGAAGACTCTGGGTCAGCACCGCGACGCCGTGATGGTTGATTTGACCGAGACCCTCTTTCTCGCTTTTTTTCCCGATTTCGAATCTTACGTCCTCGAGGTGAGGGAAGGTTTGGTACAGGGGCTCCTGGACCGTCGCGACCGCAAGGCCTATGATTCTTGGCAAGAAAAGCTCAAGGAACTCCTGCGCAAGCAGGTCCTCTCCGACCTCGGGGATTTCTTGAGCGACATCCAAAAACACCTCATGAAGTTCGCCGGCGTCGAGATCGAAGACGAGCGCCGAGCCACCATCCTCGAACAATCCATGGAACGCCTCGAACGCGGCTGGCTTTGGGCAAAGTAAAGCCCGTTGACTTTCCATTTGGGGCCGGTTTAAGGCCTTTTCATGGAAAAACCCCTGATCCGTGTCGCCCACAGCCCCGATAGCGATGACGCCTTCATGTTCTACGCCCTCGCGAAGGACAAGATCGATACCGGCAAGTTCCGCTTCGACCACGTCCTTTCCGACATTCAGACTCTCAATCAAGAGGCGATGAAGGGGACCTATGAGGTTTCGGCGATTTCATTCCACGCCTTTCCTCAGGTGGCTTCGCGCTATGCCTTGCTTCCCTCCGGAAGTTCGATGGGCGATAAATATGGCCCCATGGTCATCGCGCGGGAGAAATACGATCCCTCGGTGCTGCGGCAAAAGAAGGTGGCGATTCCCGGCCTCATGACCACCGCCTTCCTGGCCTTGCGCCTATACGAGCCGAACATTGATTACGTCGTCATGCCCTTCAACGAAATCCTGCCCGCCGTGGCCGAGGGCAAAATCGACTTGGGTCTCATCATTCACGAAGGCCAGTTGACCTATGCGCAAAGCGGACTCCATAAAATCGTCGACTTGGGAGAGTGGTGGTTCGAGAAGACCGGTGGCTTGCCCCTGCCGCTGGGCGGCAACGTCGTGCGCAAGGATTTGGGCGAGGAGAATTGCCGGAAAATTTCCGACATCCTCCGCGAGGCGATTCAATATTCCCTCGACCATCGCGCCGAGGCCTTGGAGTATGCCCTGACTTTCGCCCGCGGCATGGATCCCAAGACGGCCGACCGATTCGTCGGGATGTACGTCAACGAGTTGACCGTGGATTATGGGCAGCGCGGGCGCTCGGCGCTGCGCCGGCTCTTCGAGGAAGCGGTGGAGAAAAAGCTCGTCCCGGAAATGCCGTCTCTCCAGTTCGTCGGAGATTAAGTCCTAATCGTGTTCTTCCAGCCAACTTAAGATGTGGGGATAGACCTCTTTGGGGGCGTTTTTGCCCAGAAGCAGGTCGATATGGCCATAGTCGTGTTCGTGTCCGCGCGACTTGCCGAAGACCATCAGCGTTTTTTTTGCGCTGGCCAGTCGGCGGAAGGCGAGCCGAATGTCCGCCAGAGGAGTGAAGCTGTCGACGGAGCCCGCGATCATGAGGATGGGCATGGTCATGGCATCGAGGCTGTGCATGAAGTCGATTTTCTTGTCCTTGCTGGCGAAATAATTATGATTCAGCCAGTCGTGGATTTGCAGGATGAGGCTGGTTGGCACGCTTTCGACGGCATTCTGCATGATGGCGACCAATATTTCTCGGGTCATGTTGCCGCGGGAGAAGAGGGCGTTGTCTTCGAGGCCGAGCAGTAGGTCGACGAAGCGGGTCGCCATCTTGGAGATGGTCTTGTAGGGCAGGCGGGGGAAAAGCTTGATGATGCGGTCGAAGCGGTGCGTGATCTTGAAATATCCCGGACGGGAAGTGGTGGTCATCGGAGACGCGATGGTGGTCAGGCTCTGAAAAATATTTTTTTTATGGTAATGATGCGAGAAGGGGAAAGCCAAGAGGCCGCCCAGGCTGTGGCCCACCCAATGGATTTTCTTTTTTCCCGTCATCACCAGGATCGTATCCACCGCCGAAGGCAGGTCGTGGAAGACGAAGTCGTCGAAATACCACTTGTAGGCCTTGAAGGCGCTTTTCTTGCTTAGGCCCGATCCCCGCAAATCGACGATCCAAGTGTCGAAGCCGTTGCGGCTGAGGTAGTTCGCCAAGCTCAAATCCTGAATGGGAAAGTCCATGTTGCGGTAATTGCTCGCCAGGCCATGGACCAATAATACGGGGTGGCGGGATTTTTTCCGGGATGATGGTGAAGGGCGATCTTCCATCCATCCGTCGTGCGAGCGAAATGGACTTCGGGCTTTGGTGAGGTTTTTTTCATGAATTTGGTTATGAAATAGC
>JAIOPF010000134.1 GCA_021414045.1 Deltaproteobacteria bacterium
TCACTTGGTGATGCGTCCCATGGCGGCCAATGGCGAGGAAGCCATCGGCTCGATGGGCACGGACACGCCCTTGGCGGTGCTCTCGCAAAAACCGCAAAACCTATTCAACTATTTCCAGCAGCTCTTCGCCCAGGTGACCAATCCCCCCCTCGACGCCATCCGCGAAGAGATCGTTACCTCGGTGGACACGACGATAGGGCCCGAAGGAAACCTGCTCGAGGCCAATCCCGAGAGCTGCCACCAAATTCGCTTGATCAATCCCGTCATCGACAACGACGAGTTGGCCAAGCTCAAGCAGTTGGCCGACAAACCCTTCCAGGGCTTCAAGTCGCGGACGCTCCCCATTCTCTTTCCCGTCTCGGAAGGGAAAAAGGGCATGGTCGACGCCATCGAGCGCCTCAGCAAAGAGGCCAGCGCGGCGATTAAAGATGGCTGCAACATTTTGATCCTGTCGGATCGTGGCGTCGATCAAAGCCAGGCGCCACTTCCCAGTCTCTTGGCCACGGCCGGCTTGCATCATCATTTGGTGCGCGAAGGGACCCGCTCGAAGGTGGGATTCGTCATCGAATCCGGCGAACCCCGCGAGGTGCATCACTTCGCGCTGCTTGTGGGTTACGGTGCTGGTGCCATTAATCCTTATTTGGCTTTTGAGACCCTGGACGATCTGATCCGAGGCGGCGTGCTCGAGAACACCGACCACCGCAAGGCCGAGTTGAAATACATCAAGGCCGTGAAGAAGGGCATCGTCAAGGTCATGTCGAAGATGGGTATCTCCACGATCCAAAGCTATCGCGGCGCCCAGATCTTCGAGGCCATCGGTCTCAATAAAGAAGTCATCGATCGTTATTTCACGCATACGGCGACCCGCATCGAAGGCATCGGTCTCGAGGAGATCTTCCAAGAGACTCTCGCCCGGCACCGCAAGGCCTTCCCGGAACGCGTCGGCGGACCCCTGATGCTCGAAGTCGGCGGCCAATACCAATGGCGCCGCGAGGGCGAGTACCATCTCTTCAATCCCGAGACGGTTTCGAGGATGCAGGCCTCCGTGCGCACCGGCTCTTATAAGGATTTCAAAGAGTATTCGAAGGTCGTCAACGACCAGAGTAAAAATCTCTGCACCCTGCGCAGCCTTTTCCAATTCAAGAAGGGCACGCCTATTCCCATCGAGGAAGTCGAGCCGGCGAAGGAAATCGTCAAGCGCTTCAAGACGGGCGCCATGTCCTACGGCTCCATCAGCAGCGAGGCCCACGAGACCTTGGCCATCGCGATGAACCGCATCGGCGGAAAATCGAACACCGGCGAGGGCGGCGAGGATCGCGCGCGTTTCATTCCCATGGCGAACGGCGACTCGAAGAATAGCCGCATCAAGCAGGTGGCCTCGGGACGTTTCGGCGTGACCAGCGAGTATCTCGTGAACGCCGAAGAGATCCAGATCAAGGTCGCTCAGGGCGCCAAGCCTGGCGAGGGCGGCCAGCTTCCGGGGCACAAGGTGTATCCGTGGATCGCGAAGGTGCGCTTTTCGACCCCGGGCGTCGGTCTGATTTCGCCACCGCCTCACCATGATATTTATTCCATCGAGGATCTGGCTCAGCTCATTTACGACCTCAAGAATTCCAATCCCCGGGCGCGCATCAGCGTCAAGTTGGTCGCGGAGGTCGGCGTCGGCACCGTCGCGGCGGGCGTCGCCAAGGCGAAGTCCGACTTGGTCTTGATCTCCGGTCACGACGGAGGCACCGGCGCTTCGCC
>JAIOPF010000135.1 GCA_021414045.1 Deltaproteobacteria bacterium
GGACGAAAAACATTTGTTTGAGCGTCCTTCGGCTGCTCTTCACCAAGGCCGTGGAATGGAAGTTCTTGCTGCAACGCGGTATTTCTAGGTCGTCGATGGCGGGAAAAAATGAAGTTGTGGGAGTATTGGGGGGGGAAATTTTAATCCTACCCCACTACCACAATGTAGGCTTTTGTTGACTTTTTATTTTGTAAACGAAAGCCGACATATATATTCGGTGGCCGAGAGGTTGGCCGAGTATGCCGCCATAAAAACGGAAAGCTCACTTTTGCCTACGATCAGGCTTGGCGGTTGGGGGACAACGCCTACCCCCTCTCTCTCTCCATGCCACTTGCCGCAGCAGAGCCCGGTACCGGTGTTGTCGAAGCCTTCCTATGGGGTCTTCTTCCCGACAATGAGCAAGTCCTCGACCGCTGGGCGCGTAAGTTTCATGTATCGGCGCGCAACGTCTTTGCATTGATCGGCCATGTTGGCGAGGATTGCGCCGGTGCTGTCCAATTTGTTCCTCCCGAACGGGAGGAAGCGACACTAAGCGGCGCGGAAGACAAGGTTGAATGGCTCGATGATAAGGGAGTCGCCGAGCGTTTGCGCGCGTTGCGCGAGGATCATGCCGCTTGGCGTCTGCCGCGCGACACAGGTCAGTTTAGCCTTGCTGGCGCGCAGCCAAAAACAGCTCTGCTCCATAAGAATGGCAGGTGGGGTATCCCCTCAGGTAGAACGCCTACGACTCATATTCTGAAACCACCGACCGGTGAGCTCGACGGGCATGCCGAAAACGAACACACATATGTCTTGCGTTGGCGCGCGCCTTTGGCATGCCCACTGCTTCATCGCAGGTCTTGCGCTTTGGCAACGAAATCGCGATTGTCGTTGAACGCTATGACCGTATACGCTCCGGTAATGAGATCATCCGCGTGCATCAGGAGGATGTTTGCCAGGCACTCGGCATCCTGCCGACCCGAAAATATCAGAATGAAGGTGGCCCGGGTGTTGCCGAAATTGTCGAGTTGCTACGTACCCATTCCAGCGAACGCGACGAGGACGTGCGAACCTTCATCAACGCGGTTGGTTTTAATTGGCTGATCGCAGGAACCGATGCGCACGCCAAAAACTATTCCCTGCTCATCGGCGCCGGAACGCGCGTTCGCCTCGCACCGCTTTATGACGTGGCAAGTATTCTGCCCTATGGAGAGTTCGACCTTCGCAAGGTGAAGCTCGCCATGAAGATCGGCGGCAATTACCAACTTCACGAGGTGGGCATTCGCCAGTGGCATAAGCTTGCTCAGGAAATGCGCGTGGACTGCGATGCACTGATAACCCAGCTCCACTCGATGGGAGAACAATTACCCGATGAAGTGTGTGCCGCCCGTGCAAGGGCGTGTCAAGAGGGATTGGATGGCCTCACCCTGGACCGCTTGGCGACGGGGCTAATCGAACGCGCAAAAGAATGCCGTAAGGCGATTGATCTCATTTAATAACAAGAGGCGTAGGCGATGGTCGCAATTTTAGCATAAATTTGATCATTACGCGACCATGAGGTCTATACCGAAGCTGCTCGGGAATTTTTTTTAAAGAAGAGCCATCACGGTATTCGAATTGCTTTCAATCTGGTGCATGCATTGTCACAAATCGGAGAAACTGCGTTCGAGGATCATGGCGGCTGTGCCGTCCAAGAACAACCGGAGCACCGAACAAAAGCTGAAGAGCCTATTGAGAAGGAGCAAGGTCAGTGGATGGCGCACGCAATGGCCAGTGAAAGGGACACCGGATTTCGCCTGGCCTAAGCTGCGGGTCGCCGTCTTCGTCGACGGTTGTTTTTGGCATGGGTGCTGGCGCTGCTACAAATTGCCCAAGACCCGGCGGGTCTATTGGAGCGCCAAGCATCGAGCCAATAAACTGCGGCGGTTTACCATTCATCGCGCCTCATTGCCGCTCTCGCTCCGGTGGTCGTTAAAAATATTCAGTGCGTCAATTTTGCGGTCATCGAAAAGAAGCTCAGGGAATCAGGGCGCCAAAATCGCCTTTGGTGGGTTTTGCATAATACCCTGATAGGAGTCCAGAAGCGACTTGCAGGAGATTTTCCACTCAATGGATACGCTTCATGCGAGTCTTAAGAATTTCCAAGTAGAGGCTCTGGATATTAAGGGAATGGCTTTTGGTGCCAGAAACTAGGGTCGATCTGACGGAGTATTTATTGGAGTTGTAACCATCAGTAATTTTGTGCGTGGCCATCAATTGGGATTCAGAATTTCAGCTAAATTCAATTCAGGGATTCCCCCTAACGTCATCCATTTGCAAATTTTGTAATTTTTCACCTTAGGGCTTGATGAGGTTATTTTTGGCTACAAAATTGATCTCTGCACTTGATTGATAATACTAATCTTTTTTTATGTCTTCTTTGGTCTATGTCTTGCATCTTTCCACTCAAGGGGGGTGGGCTTAATCCACCTTGATCGATAATCTCAAGGTATTGTTTAGGATGTTTTACAGATGGTGCATCTCGACAAAACCCGTCTTGAACGCGTTCTTGCGGCGGAGACAGCCTCACTTCAATTTCTGAAACTTGAGGACGCCAACCTCCGCGATCATCAAGGTCTTGCTAGCTTCTTTAACGATTGCTTCTCGGAGGCAGAAAAGAAACATGCCCGTTTTAAGATTGAAATCGAGGCTTCCGAAAAAGTCCTTAACAAGGCAATGCAGGCTCTCACTCAAGAAGATCTGGCCAAAGCCTATATCTTATTGTCTCAAGCTTCGCATCGCTTGTCTTGGGCCTTCGAGGACAAGCTTAGCTATCTCCATCGCACTACTCAGGCGGGTGATTCGTCCCAATTTACGGTGGTCGGCTTGGGGGTTTCAGCCTTCGTTGGATATCTGCATCCTGGATGGGGAGTCGCGCTAGGCGCTTCTACCTTGCTGCATGAAAGACTCTTACGTTCCGAGACACCGCCGGCTCCCCTACTCTCCAGCAAGAGGGAACTCGATCGGGAAGCGATGGAAGCCCTGCATCATTGGGAAAAGGGCCAGCCACTCCATAAGGATCCCGGGTCTTTTCTCCTTCGCGCCGATGCCAGTCAAGACCCCACGTTAGATGGTGAAAGATTTCTGACCGCTTGGGAAGGTATTGGAAAGACTTTGCCTAACGAACAATTAGCCAACTTGCCTTGGCAGGACCAGGTTCAGCAAATCATGTATTCCCTACTGAGCCGGCAAATAAGGACCTATGAAAGAGGTTATGCTCGTCTCTCCGATTTTTTCCTGCAAGACGGAGGCAATTGTGAACTTCAAACTTTGCTCCTCTATTGCGCCCAAGTCAAAGCAAAGGTCATGTTGCCTCCAGGAAAACAATTCGGTTTTCAAATCATGCCCCGGCATATCCAGCTGGTGATTTACGATTCCGAATCTCATAAGGTTTGGGATCTGCTCAATAATGTCGAAGAGGATAGGGTTCGTTACGATATTTATGATCCGGCGGTCTTGTTTCACGCTTACCTTTCCGGAAGGAAAATAAATCCAGGCATCTCACCTGAAAGACTACTCATCGCGAAAGCAGAATTCTCTGGCAAGAACAATACTGGCGATAGCAAGACCGGAGAGGTCAAGACCAGAGGAAACCCTATACTTTTTTCGAATTCCTACTTGGACTTTCCGATTGCACGCAAAACCGGCGGCGAGACTGGAGAAGAGGATGAAGAAGAGATTCCAGAGTTGGCCAATGTCGAAAATAGTTATCTAAGAAATACCCTGCATATAGCGAGGGAGTCGGATAGCGACTCGCAAAAACCCTCGAGTGAAGAGAAAAAAATATATTTCTTGGACGAGGTTCCCGCGGGCACAAGAGGGAAGATTCAAGAGCAAATGGATAAGCACAACCTGAGTTTCTTCCTTTCACTAAAAGGACGCTTGGTCTTTCGCGCTAAAGAAGACGCTTTGAAATTTATTTCCCTGAATTCACTCCAGGCGAAGGAAAATTTTCTTCTCCAATTAGCAGGTCTAAGCCTGACGACCTTGTTAAGAAGTCCCAAAGGCCAGAAGGTCCTGGATTTTCATCATCAACCCATTTCGACACACTGGCAGGTAAGGGATTTGGACCAGGCTCGAGAGATCGAAGAAAGCTTTAAAGAAAACATAAAACAACTGGAAAATAATCTTAAAGCCCACGTTTATCCGGATAAGGACTCATCTT
The DNA here is from genome assembly GCA_021414045.1 of Deltaproteobacteria bacterium. Lineage (GTDB taxonomy): Bacteria > UBA10199 > UBA10199 > DSSB01 > DSSB01 > DSSB01. The sequence continues at coordinate 4,184 of JAIOPF010000135.1, forward strand.
CCCATGGAACTCCTGTCGCTGAGAAGTTAGCTTCCGTTTCGCCAATCGTTGGGGAGTTTTCGAAGACCTTGAAAGAATACAAAACGAAGTTCGAACAAAGTCCTGCGGCTTTACTCGACGTTCTAGACAAGTTGGATACCCAAACGAGGCCGAAGTTAATTAACTTTCTGTTTTGGTGGAAAGGTTTCGACTTCAATCCCCTACATCAATTGATTGTTTCTTTGGGGCAAAGTCCTACCAACAAATCAAATAAGAAATTACAACAGCAAGGTATTCCGCAAGGGACAGGCAAAGATCAAAACGCTCTCGAAGCGTCCAAAGGACAAGCTAAGACCTTTACTGAAAAAACCCCGACGAGTGATCCCTCGCAAGGCTTTCAGTTCTTTGAGGTTGAACTAAGCGAATGGGTTGCGCCTCCTCAAGCTCCGCCTCAAATTGAACCCGCCAAAGAAATTTTATCTGGAAAATCCAAATTGAAAGACGAAACTCTGATTGACTTGCTGCTTGGCACCAATTGGCTATCACAAAATAATATGACGACTGTAACCGACCTTGAATCTGGAATAAGCACCGAGGTGCCTAATACCATTCAAGAGGATAGCTTGAAACTATGGACCCCCCAATTAAGCAAAAGCTTTATCAAACTGAATCAGGGGAGTTATGATGATGAAATCATTCAGCTCGCGGAATCCGGTGTATTGGGTTTATTTTTAGGTGCGAAACACACGATCTCTCCTCAGACCTTTCCCTTCGTTAGAAAATACCGGATGGAAACCACAAACCTGCGTGAAGATTGGATAGAAATTCTCCACAATATCTCAAAGAGAAATCCGGGCCCTAGAAATTCCGAATTTTAATCTGATTTCTTTTCTTTAACCCACTAGGATAATTAAGCTTTTGCTTAGTTATCTAAGCGGATCATTTCGGGAACTCCGCCGATGTAACGGAAGGCCTCTCGTGCAACTCGCACCAGACTCGGCTGGAGTGACCCCAGCCCCTTGGTTGGAGCAATCGAAGCTTCCGATTTTGGGATTAAAAACGAAACCGCCCCCGAAGGGGCCGTTTCTAAGTCTTTGAAATTAGTAGTCGGGGCGACAGGATTTGAACCTGCGACTCCTTGCTCCCGAAGCCGCCCGGGAAATTTTCCCGCTTACTCCTGCAATCGTCCAATTGAATGAAAAATAACGGCTTTTCATGGTGTCTTCCCATGGTGGGTCAAGATATTGTGAGGTCACTATTGGGTCAAATGCGTCTCTTTTGTGGGAGTATTGTGGGAAAATTAAGTCCCGAGGAATCTTTTCGCGGTGTTTTCGATTTCTGTGACAATTTTCGTTAAAGTCTTTTCTCCACCGAAATGTTTGGTGAAGAATTCAACCTCACTTTTCGCGATACTAGGAAGCTCCTTTGAAAATTCCTTTACTATCTTAAGGACGAACCAAGTGCCTACCCCCGCCTCTTGCGCAAAGGTTTCCCAGTGCCGCTCAAAAATATCCCTACGTTTATATTTTCCCCCGATCTTCATGGCTAATTTTTCCGAAAGGCCTTCGTAGATCGAAGTCGACATGAGGTCATAAAATGGCGCCAGCTCAGCCCCTTCTGAGGAGATGAGGAGGGAAATGTTCTTTGCGTGGGCGTCGCAATTGCCAACGAGGAAATTAAAGGCCGCCCACGAAATTAGCTCCTTCTTGTCGACCGCCGGTTGTTGGCTGAATTCTTCCACAACCCTAAAGCAGTCTGAAAAGGAAGGCCCCCCTTCGCTTTGGTATTTTTGGTCCGGATATTTTCCTAAAGCTTGGCAAAAATCCTCCTGATGCAGGCGTTTAAGGGTTGAGCGTGAAGCCCCTTCCCGGTCGTATCGTTTGACCAGATAAATGGGCTCCTTTTTACAAAAAATAATATCGATGTCTGGCACTTTGAGCCCGAGAGATCTCGCCAGTTTCATGCAAAAAGCTTCGTTAAATACGGTGTCTTCAAAGTTAGGCATGGGGGGTTTCAGAATATGCGAGCTAGGGGCTCCATCTTCTGGCAGGAAGAGTTTTTTGCCTTCATAAAAAACCGGCAACTTGTCCTGAGCCCCTGCCAAGGATAAGCGAGCTTTTCCATCCGCAAGTAGTAGGGGACGTCGAGGCATTTCTCGGATTAGGTCGTCTAGCTCTGATTCAATAAGCTCCCGATAATTCCCATTTTTAG
>JAIOPF010000136.1 GCA_021414045.1 Deltaproteobacteria bacterium
CCCAAAGAATCGTCCAAAAAAATGGGGAATATTTCGCTGACATCGCCTTTTCCGGGGATGCCGGGGCCATCGTTTTCCGCCCCAAGGCGAATGGCGAAATGGAAATCGTGGCCCGAACCCAAGAACAATCCTTGGCCGCGAAGCAACGGGAAAAGGGTTTTTTGAAGAATACCCTCGAAATGCGCTGGTCCGACATCGCCCACGTCGTCATGGGAGGCCTGGGATTGCGAGAAGAGGCGACCCCGTCCTCGATGGAAGTCGCGCTGAAGCCGGGCGACTGGACGCTCATGTTCTCCGATGGTCCGGGCGATAATTTCGGCAAGGAAGAGCTGGGATTTTTATTAGAAGGTTGCAAGATTCCCGAAGAGGCGCGGGATCGCATCGTCGGGGAACTTCAGAAAAAAATGGAGAGATTGTCCATTGCCCAGAATAAACTTTCCTTGGGCGAAGATGTTTTTGAAATTCCTCTCCTCACGGGAAGCGGTAAGGTTGAGCCGCGCCACATGGTTCCCGTGGATGGGCTGACGGGCTACTACGTCGACAACGGGGGGCACGTCGTCGGCTCAGCCGTCGAATTTCGCGCGGAAGACGGAAGAACCCTTGTCGGAGTCGAGGTCCCTTGGGCTCAAGGCCGTTTTTTGATCCAAGACGCGAAGGGAAACGTGACGGTGCTCAAGGGGAACTCTATCAAGGGCTTGGATTATTTTATGCCCGTCGACCGCTACAAGGCGGACAATTTGGCGATCCATGTTTATCATCACGAACTCGCCAAGCCGACGAATACGGAAAAAACTTTGACCGAGACCGGCGAGGAAGACTGGGTTTTCTCCGAAGAGCTGGGCGATACCTATGTGAAAATAAGGCAGGAGGCCTCCGACCCGCTGGACCCGTCGCCAACCAAGGGGACGCTCGTTTCCCTGGCGAACGTCCCTGATATCGCCAAGGTTGGCGGCGAGGAAATCGATTTTTCCCAAGCGACGAGGGACCCTCGAACGATCTTCACGCGCGAAGCGCCGAAGGGAGCCGGAAAGGAAACCGTGGAACTCCTGTTGTCGAAAGACTTGCTGGGCCAATACATCCTCGAGGCGAGGGGGTTGGCCTGGGGCGGAAATCCCCTCATCGTCGAGTACGGAGGGAAACCCTATCGTTTCAGCGCCTCGCAGCGGAAAATTTCGATCAAACCGCTGAACCGCTCCTCCGAAGGAGGGCGTTGATCAGGAATAGCGCCCGGAATTTTTCGACGAGATTTTTCGAGACTCAGGCAACTGTCTACCGGTATACCCGAAGATAATCGAAACACTCTTAGGCTCGGGGTCTATCCTCTTCAAACCACTCCAATAGATCCCTATTTCCTTATTTTTCGCATTCGAGGGGGGCATTATGTTCGCTTCACAGCCCGGCCCGGCACGGGGCCAGGAACGATCCGTCCGCCTTCCAGGATACGAGGGCGGCGATCCTGCTTGGACCCCCGCGCAAGTTCGCGAGTGGGAAGCCCTGCAGAGGGAAGGAGATCCCCAGTTTCTCGCGGCCTCCCTACTGAATTTCGCTCGATCCTTGGAAATGCGGGGGCGAACGGCCTCCGCCGCCTCAGTCTATCTGTCCTTTCAGCAAGGTTCTCGAAAATTGCCTTTTTCTGAATTGGCGAATCAGAGGCTTGCCGTTTTGGGGGGGAGGGGCGGGTTTGGATCGCGATTGGAGCATCAAGTCACGCCCTTTCTTCGGCAGGCCACGGACATTCCGATGCTGCTCGGAATGACGGCCGCCGGCCTGGCCTTTCAAGGGATGCGTTTCGCGACTCTCTCGAGGCTCTTGTCTTGTCCCGAAGCGAACTTGCTGACGCGGGGAAGGGGCGCCTTATGGACCGCGAGCGCCGCAGGTTTTGCGGCGGAAGTTCCAGCGCTGGTATTCGCCGAACGCGGCATGAATCGGGTCCTTGGCGATTCGAGGGAATCCGACCACGACTCTCTTGGCTTCAGCCTTTCCCAAGCGGCCCTGGAACTTTCCCTCCTGAAAGGCTCGACGGCCTTAGGTCGAGAATTCTTCGCTTCCGAAATTTCGCGTCAAACCACCTTGCTGGGCGGCATCTTATTGATGCATTCGACCGAAGTCGCGCTAGGATGGCGAAGCGCCCAAGGTGGCGCCGGTTGGTTGCTGGAATCTTTGTCGACCTTGACGCAATTTCATGTTGGAGCTCAATGGTCCCGCGGCTTGTTGGGGAGGGCCTTCGAGGGATTATGGGCGGGGTTGGAAATCCGCGGGCGCGAAGTTGGATTTCCTATCCAAGCCTTCGCGGAGATGGTGACTTATCCACGGAGCCGGGCGTTTCCTCCCCATGTCATGATGAATTCCCGACTGAAAGAGGCCTCGGAAGATTTAGGCGGCAGGTCCGCAGAGTTCCAGGGCCGGCTGGGCCAAGCCTTGGGGAAAAACGAGGACTCCAAGCCGGTGGCCAAGCTTGCCGAAGAAATCGCCAAGCTTCCACCCGCCGAACAGGAGGCCTATTCGGATTTGCTATTGGAGGCCCTCCCTCGAGTCCGCGCGGCTTCGCCCCAGGACCAGGTTGAGCGGATGGTCTTCGGCGCGACGGCTTGTTTTTCCTACGTCGAAGAATTGAATCCGCTGCGCCGAGTCACCGGATCCTTTTACGATTCCTTGGTGCAGGTGGCCTTCGAGCGTAGCTTGGCGGAGCGCAACGGGAATGCAATGGGATCGTTGATTCGCGCCGTCTCGGAACAGACGGGGGTGGCTGGCGTGGAAAAGTTCCTGCGCGGCCAAGGCTGGCATTCGCGATACGGCCTCGAAGTCCTCAGTTCCGCGGCGGGCGAGGCTTTGCCGTTGTCATGGGAGCGCGCCATCCACGCGATCCCGATGTCGAACTCCACCGCGACGAAGACCCTGAAATCGGATTTCACCCGGCGCATGCTCGGGGATTATTTCCGCGCCTACCATGCTAAAAAAGTTCCCGCCGAAGGGAGGGCGGCATCTTCTCCGCATCCGATGGATCTTGTCGTCCTCGCCCGCGGCTTGAACCGCTTGCTTCGGATGATCCATGAAGAGCCCGCCTGGGGCGGAGTTTTCCAAAAGGTGACGGAAGTGGCTTTTCGTAGCCCCGTTCCGATGCTGCACTTCGATCGTTTGTTCAAGCTTCTCGCCACCGAAGGGCCCAGGGAAAAGATCGGGGATCTTGCTTTCCCGCCGACTTTCGTTGGTGGGCCATGGCGCGCCAAAGTCGCCCGGAACGTCGGTGATGCGAACCTGGATCGGACGGGCGTTTCGATGAATGCGGGTTTCGAAACCGGTTTCATCGACGACCCTTCCTTCGCTAGGAAACTCGCGCGGTTTTACGGGGACCTTCCGGAGATGCTGGAAAACGAGTCGGCGGCCAGGCGCCGCGGGATCTTCCATCTGCGGGCCCAAGAATTATGGCGCCTGCGTGCCGCGGAGGAAATGGAGCCGACCTTTGGAGCCGGCGGCGCGAATTTGCAGCCCGTCGATTTTTTGCAATTGTTGGAGGTGCATCCGACCGCCACGGCGAAATCCGCGCGGCAGGCCTTCTCGCGCGGAAACCTCCAGTTGCAAATGCTGCCTTATCAAAAAATTCAAGGGTTATGGTCGCGGCAGGAGCAGAGCGCCGTCTCGAAGGCTCCCGTTCTCTCGCTCTTTTTGCCGGCCCCGAAAAGTCCCACGGGGCGCCCTTTGGTGGTTATCTCCGAGACTTCCCCTTACGCTCCTCCCGAGGAAAAGATCCGTCGCGCCCTGCGGCAGGTCGCCTGGGTGCTGCATGAATACGAACATTTCTCTCACCACCAGGAATTGCCCTTTCAAGATCCGGCCGGCCTGATGCGCGCGGAAATGCGCGCCTCGCTCGAGGAGCTGCACTTCCTGCTGAAAAACGGTGAGCTTTCGGAATGGGAAAAAATTCGCCCCTTGGCCGGAGAGGGACTCGGCATCTACCTGCGTTCCCGCGTCGAGCGGGATTATTTAGGCGAGCCGAGACTGCTCCCCTTTCCTTCCCAAGGACCGAAACGGTTCTGACGCTTATTTGCCCGCGAAAATTTCCAGCGAGTTGAGGACGTTGTATTTGCCGCCGACCAGCGGGAAAATCACCTCGAGTCCGGCCTTCGTTTTGTCGAATTCCATGACCGAGAAATTCGCCGAGGCGATCTGTTGCTTGGCTCGCGCCATGGTGTCGGGACAAGCGATGGGTTTGCTGCTGCAGAAAAGGGTCTGACGACCCTCGGTCGTGAAGGCCGCCCCGTTGTTTTCGAGGAAGCGGGCGGAGCCGTCGTCTCTCATGAGAAAGACGAAACTTTTGAAGGAACGTCCGACCTTGAGGATGGCCGTTCCGGCGAAGTCGTCGTGTTCGGTGTCGTTGTCCAGGTCGGTCAAAAAGCCGCCCGTGACTCCGATTTCGATGTCCGAGACCTTAAAGTCCTTTTCAATTTGGGCTTTAAAAGCCGATTCGAGTTTCGAATACGCGTAGCGATCAATGATACCCATGTGTGCCTCCATGGATGAATGTGGTTAAAGACGGAGGACTAAGCAAGGCAGGTGCCAAGAGTGCGCCGACCTAACAGACTGATATCCTTCATGACCCGCAAAAGCGCTTGGGATAGGGCCTGCCGAAAGATTGTTCAGGCTGCTTGATTGCTGGGCAAATATGGCGACATCTTCTAAGATGCCGCCATGAATAAAAAGTCCCCGTTGGCTCTTTTAGGTTTCTTGCTCCTCAGCCTGTTTGTACAGGCCGCGGGAGCTTTTGCCACCTTTCCGGAAATTGCGACTTGGTACCGGACCCTGCAAATGCCCTCGTGGAATCCGCCGCCGGCGATTTTCGGCCCCGTTTGGACGGTGCTATATGCCTTGATGGCGGTGGCCGCCTGGTTGGCGTGGCGCGAGGTGGGGATGCGCAGCGGGGCGCTTCGGCTTTACTTGCTTCAGCTAATGCTGAATTTGCTGTGGTCTTTTCTCTTTTTTTGGGGACATTCGATCTCCCTGGGCTTGATCGATATTTTGCTGCTGTGGCTCGCGATCGGCGCGACGACGCTTTCCTTTTGGCGGGTCCGGCCTTTGGCGGGGGCCTTGATGTTGCCGTATTGGGCTTGGGTAAGCTTTGCCGCCGCGCTTAATTTCGCCATTTGGCGATTGAATCGCGGCTGAGTTCATTCCGGCGAATGCTTGTTGTTTCTCTCGTTCAAGTGCAGGCCTATCAAGTAAGTCACCATCACGACTAAATACAATTGCCCCAATACGGCTTCCATCGAGGTGACCATCCGGCTCCAATGCGAGGCGGGCATGATGTCCCCGAAACCCAAGGTCGTCAGCACGGTGAAGCTGAAATAAATGAAGTAATAGAGGTAGGAATAGAGATGCTT
>JAIOPF010000188.1 GCA_021414045.1 Deltaproteobacteria bacterium
TCACCTCGGCCAACCCACAGATCAACTCTCGGGGTTTGAGGGTCTTTAAATAGGACTCGTCGATTAAGACGAAGCGGGGTTGGTAGAAGGCCCCGACTAAATTTTTGCCCTGAGGGAGATCAACTCCGGTCTTGCCACCTATCGAGCTGTCGACTTGGGCTAGCAAGGTGGTGGGAATCTGGATGAAGGGAATCCCGCGCAAGAAGGTCGCCGCGGCGAAGCCCACCAAATCCCCGATCACTCCCCCACCCAAGGCGATGAGGGGGGTCTTGCGGTCGACCTTCCATTCCACCAGCTTGGCGTAGATATCGGCGACGGTCTTGAGATTCTTGGTGCGCTCGCCGTCGGGTAAAACCAAGGTTTTTAGTTCCGCATGAGGCTTTAGTGCCTGGGTCAGGGCCTTGCCGTGGAGTTTCGAGACCACTTGATTGGTGATGACCACCAGTTTTTCGGCGGGGCAGTGCCGCTGGATCAGCCAAGGCAATTGTCCTAATCCCGACTTTTGAAAATATAAGGGATAGCTGCGGTCTCCTAAATCGATTTTTAGGGCCCTGCCTTCTAGGGGAAGAATTTGCATGATCTCCTCAACGATGGCCTTGGGCTTCTGGTTGTCGGTGGGAATCTGCAGGGAGATACGATGGTAAAAGGGAGCTCGCTTCGCGATCAGATCGCGAATTTGACCGGCCTTATCCTCGGCACCGGCGAGCAGAGGACGCGATTGGTCGCCGCCAAGCCGTTTCAGGATGGTCCCAATCGATGCCTTCAACAGAAGCAATTGGCCGTTCCTTCGAATTTTTTCCAAGTTATCCCGGAAGCATACCGCCCCGCCCCCCACCGCGATCACAACATTTTCCCGACCCAGGGCCTGATCGATGGCCATGCTTTCCCAACGCCGGAACATCTCTTCGCCCTCTTCCGCGAAGATTCGCGGGATGGGCTTCTCGCTTAAGGCCTCGACCAAATCGTCGGTGTCGACGAAGCCATAACCGAGCTCGGCCGCCAGCAGCTTGCCAACCGTCGTCTTGCCCGTGCCCATGAAGCCGGAGAGGATGATGCGTGGTGGAAAAGTCATAGGAATTGGGGAATGTCTTTAATACTCGCGAACTTGTTCGATATAGCCGTCGTAATTCCGGCGGATCTCCCGCAGCGAATCCCCGCCGAACTTCTCCAAGAAGGCGTCCGCCAAGGTGATCGCGATGACGGCCTCGCCGATGACCGCGGCGGCGGCGATTGCGCAGGTGTCGGAGCGCTCGACGCTGGCCTCGAACTCTTGCTTGGTTTCGATGTCGACGGAATGCAAAGGCTCGTAAAGAGTGGAGATGGGCTTGAGGGCCCCTCGGACGATCAAGGGCAGTCCGGTCGTCATGCTCCCTTCCAAGCCACCGGCGCGATTGCTGGAGCGAGTGAAAGCTTTTTTGGCGGCATCATAGTAAATGGGATCATGGACTTGGCTGCCAAACTTCAAGGCATTGTCGAAGCCATCGCCGATTTCTACTCCCTTGACGGCCTGAATGCTGAGCATGGCCTGGGCCAGGCGCCCATCCAGCTTGCGGTCCCATTGCACATAGCTGCCCAAGCCAGGGGGCAAGCCGTCGACCACAATTTCAAAGATGCCCCCCAAAGAATCGCCCATCTTCTTGGCTTCGTCGATCAAGGCGACCATCTTGGTCTCGGCCTCGGCATCGAGGCAACGCAGTGGGGTTTCTTCGGTCTTTTGCAAAATTTCTTCAGCCGTGGCCGGCAGGACTCGAGCCCGAACCGGTCCCACGGCCGTGACATGGCCAGCGATCTTGACGCCGAACTCTTCGAGTAAACGCCGCGCGACGGCGCCGCAAGCCACGCGAGAGGTGGTCTCTCGGGCGCTGGCCCTTTCGAGGACGTTGCGCAGGTCGCGAAAATCATACTTGATACCCCCCACCAGGTCGGCGTGTCCCGGTCGGGGCCGGGTCACGACGCGCTTGAGAGGCTTGTCGGTGGGCGAAACGCTCATCTCGTCTTGCCAATTCTTCCAGTCGCTGTTTTGGATGGAGAGGCAGATGGGTGCGCCCAAAGTATAACCATGACGGACGCCGGCGGTGATCTCGACCTGATCGGTCTCGATCTTCATCCTACCGCCTCGGCCGTAGCCTTTTTGGCGTCGGGCCAGCTGGTCATTGATATATTCCACCTCGATGGGCAATCCCGAGGGCATTCCCTCGAGCACCGTATAGAGACCGGGACCGTGGGATTCGCCGGAGGTGAGGTAACGAAGTTTGGTCAAAGACTGCATAATCTAAAAATGAAAATCCCCGTAAGGCTCTACGGGGATGCGTATCAAAACTCAAGCCGCATCTTTACTACTCTTCGGGAAAAACTTTTTCCTTTTCCGAGAGTTTGAAGCCCAAAGCTAGAATAATCTTTCGCATGGTATCCATGCGACAGCTCATGCCGCCCTCGACGCGATCGATGGTCAACGCGGACAATCCCGCCTTGCGCGCCAATTCGGCCTTGCTCATGAGCTGCTCTTCACGGATCTTCTGCACGTTGTTCTTCACGAGCTTGGATTCTTTTTTGGTTTTGGCCGCTTCCGCCATAAGGCTTCCCGTCTTCAAAGGTCTTGGATGATGTATCCGAGACTCTGTTTTGCCTTTCGGATACTGATGCGACGTTAGAAGAAAATGATGCAATCTTCAAGATTTTCTAATCCAATTTCGAAAAATAATATTGATATTATATATAATTAAGCAAACTGTGCTTAATTGATATATAATTATAGCAAATGACGCAATGCGTGAAAATAAGCTTGAACCATGCGTTCTCCGAGAAAGAGAAATAGGAGGGAAACCACGCCCAGAGCGCTTCCGAAGGGTAGCTGCATGTCGAGAGATTGACGTCGAAACAGGATCAAAATGCCGCCAACGACGATTCCGAGGATGGAGGCCGCGAAGAAGATGAAGAAGATGGCCTTCCAACCGAAAAACGCCCCCAACATCGCGGCGAATTTCACGTCTCCCATCCCCAATCCGGGACGTTTTCGAAGACTTTGGTAGGCGAAAGCGAGCAGTCCCAAAGTCAATCCGCCCGCCGCCGCGCCATAAAAACTTTCGAGCAATAAACTCAATGAACTCAAATGCATGGTCGTAACTGGAAAAAATTTCCCATCCACCCAATGCACCAAAAAGCCGGCGGCGATTCCAGGAAGAGTGATCGCATTCGGCAAAATCAAGCAGCGCCAATCGACGACGATCAAGAGAAGCACCGGCGCGATGAAAAGGAGGAGATAAATCAAGAAACGCGGCCAAGGTTCCAAGCGCGAAAAGGCCAAGAGCGCCAAAGCGGCGGTAGCGACTTCGAGGACGAAATGGTG
>JAIOPF010000189.1 GCA_021414045.1 Deltaproteobacteria bacterium
ATTCAATTCGGCGTTTCCCTTCGAAAGGATTTCATACGCCCCGAAATCCTGTCCCAGGCGAGGTACCAGGATTTTCCGGTGAGCGCGGTGGGGGACGTTTCCTTCAAGGGGCTGCCCATCGTTTCCGGGAATTTATACACGCTGTTGCTCTCGACCAAGCCGGCGGAACCCGTGAGCGAGCCGACGGCCTTCGAATCCGCGGAAGAGCTCTTCGCCATGATGGAATGTTCCAAGAAACCCGAAGAACACCCCTACATGCTCCTGCGTACTTTCTACGCGAGCTATAACGACCCAGAATTTTCCCTCGTGAAGGTGCCGCCGCCGGATGTCAGCCTGCCGCCTCCCGACGCTATTAAGAATCCGCCCAAGGCGGTGATCCACGTCGATGAGGCGGTTCTGCCGGAAAAAATTCCTTCGAAGGATGGAGAGGATTAAATTCAGGATGAATCCAATGAGATCCCTTCATCGCTTTCGCGTTTTTTTGTTCTTGGGGTTTTTGCTTTCGGCATGTTCAGGCGGTGGAATCAGCGGGGAAGGCCCCTCGGGCGGAATTCCTTCTGGAGGTGGACCCGTCGGAGGCGCTGGAGATACCGCTGCGGAGCCCGGCCCGGGACTGGCGGTGCAAGGCGGTCCTATCATGGCTCAAGCCGCGGGGGACGGAACGCTGGGGTCCCAGTCTTCCAATTCGGATTTGGTCCCCAAGATTTACCGGGAATTCACCCTTTTCTTCGCTGGAGAAACCCCGGCGCAAAGAGGTCCGGGGTTTTCCTACGTCTTGCCGGGAAATCCGGGGACTTTGCCGTCGGCCGAGGTGAAAAAAATCGAGGAATCCGCCTCCACCTATTCCGAGACCGCTTGTCCTTCCTGTGTGGGACGATGGGTGCGCGCTGTTAACTGTGGCGCCTATGCCGATACGGATATCGAGGCGCTGATCCCCGCGGACCAAAAGGACGGGCCCTTGGCGAAGAATCTCCTGCTTTGGTTTCTCCTGCGAATGCCGCGTCCCAATTACGCTAGTAATCCGACGGTTTGCGAAAGCGCGCGTTACCGGGACTTTCCGGTGAAGGCCGGGGGGAACGTGGATCTTAGCGGTATGGAACTTCTTCCCAACGAGATCGTCGTTTTTTACCTTCTCGAGGCCAATCCCGCCGATGACGTCGGGCCACTTGCGACGAACGGTTACGGACAGATCTCCAAGGAAGGCATTGCCGCCAGTTCCAAACGCGGTTTGATCCGCTACCTGAGGCCAGGGTTCCCATTGAAATTCGAAATGCAGGGAATTCAGGTTCTCCCGGGGCACTGAAATCCGGGCTATTTCATCCCTAATTGTTGTTCGACGAAGGACTTCATCTCGATACGGCTGATCGGGACGCCGTGCCGCATCATCTGCGTGTAGAGGTAGCGGCGGGAAATTCCCAGGGCCTCGGCCGCCAAGCCCTTGTGGTACCCGTGTTCGTAGAGGGACTCGAGCAGGAGGCGCTTTTCGTCCGTCATGACCGCGGGAGTGCCGCTGCCTTTGGCGGATTTCGCCGGGCTCGGCCTCGCGCCTCCCGCGACGGAAGGGTTCCCCTTCGCGGCCGGCGGTTCGCCGCCCAGGGTCTTCTTGAAATTGAAGGATTTCGGCACCAGCTTTCCCTTTTGATGGAAGAGGCAGGCCGTCCTGATCGTATTCTCGAGCTCGCGCACGTTGCCCGGCCACGAATAATCCATCAGCAGCTCCAGGGCTTCCGGCGCGACTTCGTAGGGTTCTCGCTTTTCGTCCTTGGCCAGCCTTTTCAGGAAGTGCTGTACGAGGATGGGAAGGTCTTCCATGCGTTCGCGCAGAGCGGGCAAGACGACCGTCACGCCGTTGAGTCGGTAGTAAAGATCCTCGCGAAACTTTCCCTCTCCGATCATTTCGCTCAAGTCGCGGTTGCTCGCCGAGACGACGCGAACGTCGACCTTGATGAGCTCGTTGGATCCCAGCGGGCGGATCTCGCCTTCCTGGAGAAAACGCAATAGTTTGGCCTGCATCGTCGCGCTCATGTCGGCGATCTCGTCCAAGAAGACGGTGCCACCGCTCGCGAACTCAAGGAGGCCCTTCTTGTCCCGGTCGGCGTGGGTGAAAGCGCCCTTTTTGTGACCGAAAAGCTCCGACTCGAGGAGGGTTTCGGGAAGGGCCGAGCAATTTTCGCTGACGAAGGGCTTTTTCGCTCGGGAACTGTTGAAATGCAGCGCCCGGGCGATCATTTCCTTGCCGGTTCCGGATTCTCCATAGATCCACACCGGAACCGTGGTCTCGGTGATTCGGTCGACCAGGGACAGCACCTCGTGCATAGCGGGGGATTGTCCGACGATGTCCTTGTACTCGAAGGTCAACTTGTGACGTTGGTCTTCCACTTCCCGCTTGAGGACGGTCAATTCGCTGGCTTGGACATCGACCGTCTCGGAGAGTTTTTCGTTCGCCTTCTCCAGGTCCTCGATCATTTGAGCTTTTTGCAAGGCCAGGGCGGACTGGTCGGTGAACATCTGAAGGATGTTGAGATCGGTGCCGCGGAACATATTCGTTTGGTATCGGTGGTCGAGGTAGAGGGCGCCGATGACCCCCTTGGTCCCCTTGAGCGGAAGGGCCAAGATCGACTTGAGCTCGAGCTGGTGGACGCTCTCGGCGGTCTCGAATCGGGCGTCCTGAAGGGCGTTGTCGGTGACCAAGGGTTCGCCCGTCTGCATCGCTTCGCGGATCGCGGAGAGACTGATCGAAGAGTCTTGTTTTTCGATCAACTCCTTGGAGACGTTGCGGGCCACCTTGATTTCGTAACCAGGAATGGGTCCCGGAGAATTGGCGCTGCGGATGACCAAAAAGCCTCTTTCGGCCTTCGAGAGTTCCATCGCCGTGTCCATGAGCTTGACGAGGACTTGGTCCAGGTTGCTTGAGCTGAGCAGCTCGGTGGTGATGGCGGTGAGTTTCTGCAGGATGTCCATGGCAAGGTTCTCCTCTTCGGAAGATTTCGGGGTCGGTGTTTCGCCCAGCACCCAATGACGGTAATCGGCGCGGTCTTCGAAACTGATTTTCAAGGGGTCGGGAAGTTTTTGGTAAATGCCTTCGAGAAGGGCCCGAGCTTCTTCTCTTTCGGCCATATCGTTTCGTAGGTTGAATTGCAGGAGCCTTTGCTCGAGATCCCAGGCTTCCGGAACGTTTTGGAGTTCCGCGGCTATCGTGCTTTTCGAGTCGAGCGCGTCGGGGTTGGGGCCCTGCTTTTCCAGCAAGGAGAGCCATAGGCCGATCTTCGCCCTTCTTTTCACATATTCGGGGGAGGCGTCGTCCTGCAGCAAGGCCGAATCCCAGTATTCCCGGGCTTTGGCGAATCGTCCCACCGAGGCTTGCGCCAGCGCCAGCTGCAGGAAGTTCAGCCCGCGCTCGTAGGCGTTGCCTAGAAAGGCGAAGATTTCGCGAGCCTTTCCCAAGACTTCTAGGGCTTGAGGGTAATCTCCGCGGCGGCAGGCAAGGACTCCGATGTTTTGGTAAACGCGGGCAAGCGAGTTGTCGTCGTTGTGTTGCGAGGCGAGCTCCAAGGCTTTGCCATAGCTGCTTTCTACTTCCGGGATCATTCCCAGGTCGAGGGCCAGGTTGCCTTGTTCCAAGGCCATGGAAAATTGACCGTGGGCGTCGCCTAATGCCGCATACATCTCGCGGCCTTCCTCGAGAAATTTTAGGCCCGATTCCCAGTCCTTTCGCTGGGCCGCGAGCAGGGCTTTATGCTTGAAAACCTCCGCCGTTTGTCCGCTCGATACGGGAAGCAGCACCAGGGATTTTTCGAAGTGGGCTTCCGCGGAATCGAAGTTCCTGCTTTCGATATCGAGCAGGCCGAGCAGGGAATGCGCCCGCGCGAGGAAAGGGTGTTGATGGAGGTTCGCGACGTCGGCGGCTTGGATGCAGCGTTCGAATCGGCTCCTTGCCTGGGCGATGTCTCCCAAATTTTTATAGGCGAGCCCGCTGGCCAGGCAAAATTTGACCTCGTTGATGCCCTGTGGATCGGCGTGCCCCTCCGCGAACCATGCCTCGATTTTTTCCACGGATTCCTTGAATCGTCCCAAGCGTCCGTAGGCGTTCGCCAACATTCGGAGCAAGAAGTCCCGGTCTTCCGCTCGGGAGGTTGTGGGCAGGCAGCGTTCATGGATCTCGATCACGGAATCAAAATCCTCCCGAGAAAAATAAAGCTCTCCCGCCCGCAGCACCCATTTGGCGCGTTGGGGGTGTTCGGGAATTTCCAGCGCGTGGTGGGCCATGGCGAGGATGAGTTCGGGGCTCGCGGTCTCCAGCGTCGTCGCCGATTTCTCCAACAGTTCCATCCAGGTTTGATGTCGGCGCTTTAATTCCTCCGGTTTCAAGCTATGGGAGGCGGCGATCCATTCGAGGAGGCGCCCAGGAGATTCCGGCAGGCGTTGGATGCGCTCGCGGTAGATTTCCGAGACGCCCGCCGGAAGCTTGAGTTCGAGCAGGCTTTCAGGCGTTAGGTGCTGGCGTTTCAGCAGCCCACTGGCCAACAGCTCACGGCAGGTTTCGGTCAAGAGCCGGGGATTTCCCTGGGTCCTCGCGAAGAGGTCTTGCACGAGAGGTTCGGGTACGTCGGTCTTGAGGGCCTTGGAGAGGAAGGCTCGGGTATCCGCGAGGCTGAGGTTCTCCAGGGTGAGGTCCAGGACGCCTGCTTCTTGGGCCAAGGCTCGCAGCGAGGTGAGCAGCTCGGGTTTCAGCTTTTCCTCGTTGTATTCCAAGAGCCAGAGTCGCGCCTCGGAGCCGCGGTCGCGCAAGAAGTGAAACAGGTCCTTGAGGTGATTGGCTTGGAGGGTCTCGGCGGCGGGAAAGAAACGAACCTCCGATTCGGCGCTCAATTCCTTTCCCGCGAGCGGGGGCGCTTGCTCGACCTTGAAGCCGCGCAGGGCGATCTCGAAGGAAAGCTCGCGCATCCAACGGCTCTTGCCAACGCCGGTAATGCCGTGCAGCAGGACCAAACCGTGAGTTTTTTTCTCTCTCAGTTCTTGAAAAAAATTTTTGAAAGCGGCGCGGCTCTTTTCGACGCCGAACATCTCGAAGGAGTGCGGGATCTCGACTTCGCCCTCGTCGTCGGAATCCACCCCAGTCTCTTCCAACGAGGACAGTGCGTCTCGCGCGCTTTTCAGGCGCCGGCCCAGGTCGGGGGCTATCATGCGCTCGAGGACCCTCGCGGCGCGGGGCGGGATATCGAGCCCGAAATCCGAGAGGGGCTTCACCTGAGGGGAAAAAAGCTGCTGCAGGTTTTTCGAGTTGGCCCGGGGGTGCACGCCGCTCAAGGCTTGATAGAAGAGGGTGCCCAAGGCGAAGAGGTCGCCGGCGGGGAGGCGTTCTCCCTCGAGGACCTCGGGAGCGAGGTAGGGCAGGGATCCCGAGGCCCGCTGCGTTCCGTTTTGCAAATTGCGGGTGATCGTGGCGAGCCCGAAATCGACCAACTTGGTGTGGCCTTCGAGATTGATGAGGATATTGGCGGGCTTCAGGTCGCCGTGCAGAACGCCCTGCGTATGCAGATAATCGAGGGCCTCGAGGCATTCGTGGAGCCACTCGAGGATTTTCCGGGGTTTGGCCTCGCGGCAGGCGTCCAACAGGGGTCTACCTTCGACGTATTCCATCCAAAAACTTGGCGAGGGTGGGAGACCGGAGATTCCGCCGCCGGATTTGCTGAAGCCTTCTATGTTGACGAGGCGAGGGTGCTGCAATTTGGAGAGAATGCCGACTTCGGACTCGAACATGGCCAGCAAGCTCTCGGAACCTTCCTTGAGCACTTTCAGGGCGTAGGGCTTACCGCTGGAATCATGGGCCAAATAGACCGAACCCATGGCTCCCGTTCCAAGAACACGATCGGGAATAATGTCGGCCATGATGGGATTTTAGGGAGCAAATGACGCTCAGTCAATCATTCGCATTTTGAGAGCTGAAAAAAACAAAGGCCCTACTTTCGTAGGGCCTCTGCTGAAGGGTTGGGGCTATTTTATTTTCTAATATTAACTATAAGCAAGGAAGATGCCAAAGGGTAGGGGGTTACAGATAGGCTTATAACATACTAAAATTATTATAGTATTTTTTTAAAATGAAATTCATCCTGTTTTTGAATGACGAAATTATATCCTAGATTGATCTCAGTATGTGATCTTGTTGTACTCGCTTTATTGAAGTCTGCGGGAAGGAATAAGCCGTGGAAAGGTCAAGGAAGTAAGGGGTCTTCCGAATTTAAAGATAATATACGAAAAACAAAGTGAAATATCTCAATAGATTGCTTAGAGTTGAAAATTTTTCTTATGGTATTTCCCTCTCCGGATGTTGACGAATTCCTCCATGAGCTCACTCCTCCCACTTCTGAATTACTGAGTGAAATAGAATCGAAGTCGGCGACTGAAAATTCCCCGATTATCGGTCCCCTGGTGGGACGGGTGCTTTACCAGCTGGTGAAAATTTCCCAAAGTAAGGCCGTTTTCGAATTTGGCAGTTGTTTTGGTTACAGTGCGTTGTGGATAGCTATGGCTCTGCCGGAGGAAGGAAGGATTATTTGCACGGAGTTTGATAAAGGCAAGGTGGAGCGGGGTAGGCAATATTTCGATCGCGCCAAGTTAAGTCATAAAGTGACTTTCGAGGTCGGAGATGCCTTTGAGAGTTTTCAGCGTTATCCCGGGCCCTTCGATTTGATTTTTTGCGACCTGGATAAACGGTATTATCCTCAAGTCTTGGAAGTCGCCGTTCCCAAACTAAAGTCCGGGGGGTTGTTGATCGCGGACAATGTTCTGTGGTCCGGCAAAGTGCTGGATCGCCACGATCATTCCAAGGACACCGAGGGCATTCGCCAGTTTGATAAGGGGATTTATTGCCATCCGGAACTGTTTTCCTCGATACTTCCAGTGCGGGACGGTTTGAGCGTCAGTCTCAAAAAGTAGAATTCCAAGAATATGCCGCCCTCGTACTGTCTTCCTTGGGTGGAAGCGGCTCGCTTCAGCATTCAGCTCAAGGCGAACGAGGAATATGTAGTGCAAAAGGGTAAGAAGAGCATCAAAGCCTGGATTCTGCAGGACGGTAAAAAGATCCCTGATAAAAAAATTTGGCTCAAAGTACCCGAGAAGTCGCGGTTTCTTTCGACGGATCCCGAGGAAATCGCCGAACACAAGATGGGCATCAGCAAGACGCCCGCCTTTTCCAGCCCGTGGCAACGAAAGCAGGCGCACAGTGTGACGCTTAAGCTTGGGATATGCTGGTATACTCCTCCTGGATACGGAATGTTCTTCTCTTCGGCAGTCCATAAAAACGAGCAGTTTCGAGTTGTCGAGGGTTTTGTTCGCACCGATCAATGGAATAAAGACGTCCCCATCATCATTCGGCCCTTGGTGGAGGAGGTCCATATTCCCAAATACAGCGTCGTAGCGTCGGCATTCGTCGTTCCTATCGAGGATATTGAGCTCGCATCGGTCGCGGACGACCCGAAAAAAATTTCCGCGGTCATCAAGCAAACCTCATTGAAAAGGTTGAGCATGGATATTTATAAGCAATGGTTCAAGGGTCAATGAGAGGGTAGGTACTTAGTGGCTTCGATAAATTCTTGTTCGTAAAAGGATAGGTTTTTATCGGAGAGATAGGATTCTAGTTGGCGTTGAAACTCTTCCATTCCTGTAGGCCTGTCCTGAGGATTTTTATTCAAGGCTCGGCAGACGATG
>JAIOPF010000190.1 GCA_021414045.1 Deltaproteobacteria bacterium
CGGCACTCTGCCGCCCCAATGTTTTGATTCCAATGGGCGAGGCTGATGAACACCTTATTTCATTTTTTGCCGATGTATGGATTAACGTCTTTCGGGAGTGTTCCGTGATTTCCAGGGTTTCCGCTTTTTTTTGCAAACTCATCCTAGGCTTTTCCGCGCTTTCCCTGTTGGGGTGCGCTGGGGGCTTGGATTTATCCAGCCTGTCCTCCGGCACTCCGGGCGGAAGCGGCGCCGCGCCTTCCCTGGACTCTCCGAAGCGCCCGGAGGCGGATGTTTCGGACCTGCCCGGTCAGGAGGCTTCCCTCCCGATCTCGACCTACGATACCGAATATTCCAATCCCATGGGGCGCAGCGGGGCCGGCATCTCGACCATCTCGTTGCCGGTTTCCGTCGTTCCGGGCCATCCCGAAGGCGAGATTTCCCCCAGTTTCGACGTGGGGCACAAGGTGCGCTTCAGATTGGTCTTGAAAAGGGAAATGATTTGTCAGGAAGCGAATGGAAAAAAAATGATGAAGCTAAGCGGACATGTCGAAAAGGACGGTATTCCTTTCCCGGGAGCGCCCTTTATGCGCTTCGTCCAATTTAGCGATCGAAAATACTTGGATACGCCTCTTTCCAATAAAGAGGGGATAGACGGGAGTTTCAGCTATTCTTACCTAGGGGACGACGGATTTTATTTTGGTTTCTTTCTGCCTCCGGTGGAAAGTCCAGTCGACCATGAAGAGTGGAATAAAACGAATTCTTGGCTGGAAATGGATACCCCCACGGAGGGCTTCCTGACGATTACCAGTCCCTCGAGCGAGTTTACCTTGGTGGGCCCCGCTAGAGGACCCCTGCCGGTTTGCCCCTCGCCCCGTTCGGCCGAGCAGTTGTCGAAGGTGAGTTTTCCGATTGCGCCTGAGGAGTCCGACGATACGGTGATGGAGCTTCCAGACTCCCCCAATTCTTGAATTTTCCCACAAGCGATGTGTTTAAAAACAAATTTTCCCTTAAAATTCGCTAAGATTTGACAAAACATTCAGGGGCCGCTACATCCATTTCCATCCGATCCTTGTCATGGTTTAGGAGCCCCTTTGGGCTCCCAGGATTCGTGTTTCGCTTTTTGCAGTCTTGGGCAAAGGGGTTAAATTCTCATGGAATCCGTGTGGGCGATTTTAGTGGCGGGTGGAACCGGAACCCGATTTGGCGCCCAATTGCCGAAACAATTTCTTCCCCTCGCCGGACGCCGAGTTCTGGATTACTCCGTCGAGCTTTTTGCCTCTAGCAAAGAGTTCGCTGGCGTCGTCTTGGTTCTGCCTCAGGATTTTGTCGGGGAATGGAAAGACGTCATTGCGAAGAGCCCTTGGCCGCAAATTCGCGTCACCTCCGGAGGTCTGACCCGACAAAAGTCGGTGCAGAAGGGTTTGCAGATGGTGGAGGACGAGGCCGAATGGGTGATGATCCACGACGTGGCCCGGCCGCTGGTGACCGAAGAGATTCTCCGGCGTACTTTGGCGGCGGTTCAGGAGACGGGGGCGGCGGTCACCGCTATTCCCGTGGCCGATACCTTGAAAAAGGCGGATGATCGCCAATTCGTCAAAAAGACCATCTCCCGCGAACGCTTGTATCAGATCCAAACCCCTCAGGCTTTTTCGCGAACCCTATTGCAAGAGGCCATCGAATGGGCCGAGTCCAAGGGCATGGATGCCACCGACGAGGCGGGCTTGGTCGAAAGCATGGGGCACCGGGTGCGCTTGGTCGATGGCTCGGTGACGAATTTCAAAATCACGAGGTCCGAGGACCTGGAAATGGCCGAGGCCCTGCTGCAGAAAAGGAAGGCGATGATGAGCGCGGAATTTCGCATCGGAGAAGGATACGACGTCCACGCTTTCACGCCTGGGCGGGACTTGATCTTAGGGGGCGTGAAAATTCCCTTTGAACAGGGGTTGCTGGGGCATTCCGACGCCGACGCCCTGCTGCATGCCGTCTGCGACGCCCTGTTGGGGGCGGCGGCGGAGGGGGATTTGGGGAAGCATTTTCCCGATACCGACCCGCAATTCAAGGGGGTCTCCAGCCGGATTTTGCTGGCCGAAGTGGCCAGGCGGGTCCAAAATAAGGGTTTTACCGTCGCCAACGTCGATGCTACGGTAATCTGTCAGCGGCCCAAACTGGCCCCTTACATCCCTGAAATGAGGGATCATATCGCCGCCGCCCTGCAAATCCCCATCGATAGGGTCAGCGTCAAGGCGACCACGGAAGAGGGCTTGGGGTTCACCGGTACGATGCAGGGGCTGGCGGCCAGGGCCGTCGTCTTATTGCAAACGAGAGGGAGATGAACATGATCCGAGTCCGATTCGCGCCCAGCCCCACCGGGCTTCTTCATCAAGGCAACGTCCGCACCGCGCTGTTCAATTTCCTCTATGCGCGCCATCAAGGAGGGAAGCTCATCCTGCGCATCGAGGACACCGACCAAGAGCGCTCCCAAGAAAATTACGAGGCGGCCATCCTGGAAGACCTGAAATGGCTGGGTTTGGAATACGACGAAGGCCCCGATCGCACGGGGGATTTCGGACCCTACCGCCAGACCGAGCGCCTCCCGATTTACAAGAAATATCTGGAACAGCTCGAGTCGCAAGGGCAGGTCTATCCCTGCTTTTGCACCCACGAAGACCTGGAGAACGAGCGCCGCAAGGCCATGGCCGGCGGCAAACCCTACCGCTACAGCGGGAAATGCCGAGAACTCAGCGCCGAAGACCGCCGCGCGAGAATCGAGGCCGGCGTCGCGAACACCTTCCGCTTCAAGGTCGACCGCGAGATCGTGAAGTTCACGGACCTGGTTTACGGCGAGAAAATTTTCGATACCCTCACGATCGGCGATTTCGTCATCGCCCGATCGAACGAGCTTCCGCTTTATCTCTTCGCCTGCGCCGTCGACGATTGCCTCATGCGGATCACCCACGTGATTCGCGGCGAGGACGGCATGTCCAATACCCCGCGCCAAATGCTGATCCAGAGGGCCTTGGGTTTCACCCCGCCGCAATTCGCCCATCTGCCGCTCATCCTCGGTCCGGATCACAGCCTGCTTTCCAAGCGCAACGGCAGCACCTCGGTGGGCGAGTTGAAAGGGAAGGGCTACCTCCCGCCCGCGATCCTGAACTACCTTTCCTTGCTCGGTTGGGCGCCTCCGGAGGGGAAGGAGATCCTCGATCTCGCTAACTTGGTCGAGTTGTTCGACCTGGGACGGGTCTCGCGCAGCAGCGCGATTTTCGATTGGGCGAAACTCGATCATATCAATCAAGTTCACATGGCCCACCTTCCCGAGGCCGATTACCTGGCGAAGGCGAAACAGGCTCTCGTCGACGGTAAATTCGACGCTTCCGGAACCGCGGAGGAGAATTTGCGAAAGGTCCTGTTGGCGCTCCGGCCTAACCTGAAAAATTTCGCCGAAACTCCCGGATGGTTGACGTTATTGCTCGGCCATCCCGAGCCCCAGACTGACGAGGCGCGCGAAGTGATGAAGGCGCCTGAAAGCCGGAAGGTCCTCGAGACCTTGGCCGGCCTGATCGAGGCCCGGGAAGACGAGATGAATCCCGTTTCCTACGAGCAGGTACTGGAAGAGCTGAAAAAGAAGACCAAGATTAAGGGAAAAAAACTGTTCATGCCCGTGCGGGTCGCCTTGACCGGAGGGACCGAAGGTCCCGAATTGGCCGCGCTCGTCACCGCCCTGGGCAAGACGCAAGTATTAGAGAGAGTCCGCAGTGCCTTTGAGAATCTACAACACGAAAAACCGCAATAAAGAGACCTTCGAACCCCTGGACCCGCCGCGCGTCAAAATGTACGTCTGCGGGATCACCGCCTACGATTATTGTCACCTTGGACACGCCCGCGCTTCGGTGGTTTTCGACATCATCTATCGTTACCTGATGCATAAAGGGTACGAGGTGCGCTACGTCCGCAATTTCACGGACATCGACGACAAGATCATCAAGCGGGCCCGCGAACGCGGCCAAGAGTGGAAGCAGGTCGCCGAGTTCTTCATCCAGGCCTTCCTCGAGGACATGTTGGCGCTGGGCAATCTGACGCCGACCGACGAGCCGCGCGCCACCGACTTCATCGCGGAGATGCAGGGGATGATAGGAACCTTGGTCGAGAAGGGGATTGCCTACCCGGCCAAGGGCGACGTTTTTTTCGCGGTGCGAAAATTCCCGACCTACGGCGAGCTCGCTCAGAAAAACCTCGAGGACCTCGAGTCCGGCGCCCGTGTCGAAGTTCAAGAGGCGAAACAGGATCCCCTCGATTTCGCGCTCTGGAAAGCCGCCAA
>JAIOPF010000111.1 GCA_021414045.1 Deltaproteobacteria bacterium
GCGCCGGCCGTTGCCGGTGGAGGGGACGCCGTCGCGCTCGGCATAGATGCGGTTATACATGTAATTTTTTAAAACTCCCTTTTCGATCAGGAGATTCTTTTGGGAGGGGGTCCCTTCGTCGTCGAAGAGAAAAGAGCCCCGCTTTCCCGGCAGCGTCGGGTCGTCCAGGACATTGATGAGGGGGGAGCCGACTTCCTTGCCGAGTTGGTTCTGGTAGACGGAAAGGCCCTCACGAGCCAGATCGGCCTCGAGGCCGTGTCCGACGGCTTCATGCACTAGGGTGCCGCCGGCCTCCGAGGCGACCACGACGGTCATGGGACCGGAAGGGGCCAAGGGGGCTTCGAGCATGCGTATGGCGCGTCTTCCGGCTTCCAAGGCGACGCTAACGGCCTTATTCCCCTTGAAGAGCTCGAAACCCACGGTTCCTCCCAGGGGTTCGTAACCGGTTTGGATGTTTTCGCCCTCCGCGGCCACCGCTTGCACCACAAAGACGCTGTAGACTTGTCGGTCTTCGCAGAGTTCCCCTCGGGAATTGGCGACGCGAATATGGCGGATTTGATCGCGATAGCTGGTGGTGACTTGGCGTATTCGAGAATCGACCGTCCACACCTGCTCGTCGGCGTGTTTTAAAAGATTGATTTTTTCCTCGAGCGGGACCGTGGTTGGATCGATCTCGAGGACTTGCCGCCAAGAGGGTTCGACGCTTTTCAGGACGATATCCCGATCCCATAGCTTTCCGGAAACGGCTTCCGCGACCCCGTCGGCCAATTCGAGCAAGGCGGCTTCGGAGCAATCGTTGGTGTAGGCATAGGCCGTCTTGCCCTGATGCAAGACTCTCAGGCCAATGCCAGTGTCGACGCCCCCGAGGATTTTTTCGAAGCGCTTGCCCTCCCGCTGGATATGGGTGCTGTGGCTCAGCTCTTCGAAGAGTTCGGCGAAGTCGCCGCCCTTGCGGAGGGCGCGGCGGAGAATTTTGGGCAAATCCATGTTTTCGATCATGAAAAATTTATATCAAATCTCGGTGGAGAAGGCTAATAATCGCTTGACCTTTGGGGGGGATCGGCAAAATAAGTTCCAATCGTTGGAGTCCATATGAAAGCACCTAAAATCGCCATTATCGGGGGCAG
Organism: Deltaproteobacteria bacterium; assembly: GCA_021414045.1. GTDB lineage: Bacteria > UBA10199 > UBA10199 > DSSB01 > DSSB01 > DSSB01. The sequence continues at coordinate 1,128 of JAIOPF010000111.1, forward strand.
CGGCCTGTATGAAATGGAGGGCCTCAAGGTCCTCGAAGAGCGTTCCGTGGAGACCCCTTTCGGAGACCCCTCGGACGACTTCGTCATTGGCGAGTTGGAAGGCGTCACGGTCGCCTTTTTGGCCCGTCATTCCAAGGGGCACCGGCTCTTGCCCAGCGAGCTTAATTTTCGCGCCAATATTTACGCCGTTAAAAAATTGGGTTGCGAATACATCCTTTCCGTCTCCGCGGTGGGATCCCTCAAGGAGGAGATCGCTCCCGGACATCTCGTCATGGTCGACCAATTCATCGACCGAACCTTCGCGCGCAAGGGCACCTTTTTCGGCGATGGCATCGTGGCGCACGTCTCCTTCGCGGAGCCGGTTTGTCCGGTGCTGCGCGGGAAGTTGCATGGGGCCGCCCTGGGTTCGGGGGCCATCTCCCACGAGAAGGGCACCTATGTCTGCATGGAAGGGCCGATGTTTTCGACGAAGGCCGAGTCGCGGCTCTATCGGAGCTGGGGCGCGGACGTCATCGGGATGACCAACCTCCAGGAGGCCAAGCTGGCGAGAGAGGCCGAAATTTGCTACGCGACGATGGCGCTTTCCACCGATTACGACTGTTGGCACGAGGAGCATGACAGCGTGACCGCCGACATGGTGATCGCGACCCTGCGGAAGAACGTCAAGGCCGCCCAGCAAGTGATCCGCAAGGTGTTGCCGACCGTGGTTGGCCCCCGAGATTGTCTATGTTCCCGGGCTCTTCGCAATGCCATCGTCACGAACAAGCTGTTGGTGCCCGAAGACACGAAGCAGAAATTAAAATTAATTTACGGCAAGAATTTGTAAAATGACTGAATCGATCGGTTCCTACCTTCGGCGCGAGCGCGAGTTGCGAAAGATCTCCCTCGAAGAGGTGGCGGAACAGACCCGCATCAAGATCGAGCATCTCCATGCCATCGAGTCGGAGCATTTCGAGAAGATTCCCGGCATGACCTTCGCCCGCGGTTATCTCAAGGCCTATGCCTCCTGCATCGGGCTCCTGCCCGAGGACGTCTTGCTCCGCTTCGAGGATTTTTTGGGCAAACTTTCCGGAAACGAAGCCCCCGCCAAGGCCGAACCCCACGGACGTCTCCTATTTTGGCTGGTGGTCTTGCTCCTCCTCTTCGGAGGCGGTACTGTTCTGGTCCTATGGCTGAAAAAATAACGGAACCCTTCAAAGATTCGGCCTTCCTCCTTCGATCCGTCGCCTACGGCGACGATCACCTCATTTTAAGCTTTTTGACGGTATCCCGTGGGCGGGTGGACGCCATCGCCTTGGGCGCGAAAAAAAGTCGGAAGCGCTTCAGCGGGATCCTCGATTTCGTGCATTGCCTCGACATCGAGTTCCAGCCCAGCCGTCGAGGCGGACTGATGCAGCTGCTGAATTGCGAGTTGCGCGAAACTTACGACGGCCTGCGCTCCGATTACGACGCCACGATGGTGGCGTTGGGTTGGATTCGGCTGCTTTCCAAAGTGTTGCCCGAGGGGCAGAATATTCCGGGCTTGTTCGCGCTGCTGCAAGACGGTTTTCGCGGCCTCGCGGCGCGGCGCAGCGATTGGGTCGACGTGATCTTTCTCCGTTCCTTGCTTAGTCGGCTCGGTTTTTATCTGGAGCTATCGCGCTGCGTTCGCTGTCGGAACGATGGCGCCGGGGATTTTTTCTTTCACGCCTCCGACGGTGGATTGGTCTGCGCCATTTGCCATCAAGGCTCGTCCCTGAGGCCTCTCTCCGGCGTGATTCCGCCCTTATTTTGGGAAGAGGACTCGGACTGGGAAGCGAAGCGGAGCTTCGTCCCGATTTCCCGCCGCATTTTCGCGGAGGGCTTCAAGCATTATTTGGGAGTGGAAATTTCGGAGTAGACCGAGCGTTCCTTCGTTACTTTTTCGGACGCGTGCCCCGATGGCTCAAATCCTCGTTTTCCAGGCTGAAACTGAAATCCCCCCCGCGGTCCAAATCCTTGAAATACAGCTCCAGTTCGATGGGATCCTTGCCCGTGGTGATCAGTTTCGGGGAAAGCGTGAGGGAAGGCAGCTTGAACTTCGCTTTTTGGGTCTGCCCGCCGATTTCGAATAATTGAATCAGTAAATTTGAGATCGAGGTGGTCTTGCCGCTCTCGTCCGTATCGATGTCGAGGGTTCCGAGGCGCAGCTCGCTGTTCACCTTTTCGTCCGGAATTTTTCCGGCGATGGTGCCGATCTGGGGGAAGGTTCCCCGCAGCCACCCGAAAATCGGGAATTTCGCCCAGATCTTCGCGCTGGCCTCGATATTGGTCAGCGAAATATCGTTGACCTTGAGTTTTTTCAGGTCGGCCTTGCGCCCGACCTCCGGATTCGGACGGACGAAAACGAAGCTGTCTAAATCTTTCACCTCGATCTTGGCGCTTTCGATGTTCATTTCGGTCTTGATGGCCGAACCTCCGACGATCTTTTTGAGCTCGTCCTTGCGCACCGAGGGATCGTCTCGGAAAACCAGGTTCTTGGCGAAGCCGCTGATCCGGAGTTGACCTGGTTTATCCCCGTCGGGAAGCTTTACTAGGGACACTTGCTCCGGCTTAATCTCGATTTCGCCCGCGCCCTTGATCCCGATGTCCTTCAGGAGACCCTCGATGGAGAATCCCTTGAGCGCCAGCTCGATGAGG
>JAIOPF010000105.1 GCA_021414045.1 Deltaproteobacteria bacterium
AATTCCATCTCGCTGAAACTGATCGCCGCATGGATATGGAAGGGAATCTTCATCTGCACCGCATGGTTCGCCAGGATGCGCAGCATGTTCTTGGAGAGGGTGAAGGCCGAAAACGGAGCGAGCCCGGCCATGAGACGAGGGTTTCCGGAGTGCTCGACTTCGTCGACCAGGGCCAGGGCCTGCTCGAATTCTTCTTGGGCGGTCGCGCGCTGGATGTTCTCGATCTCGGCCAAGACCACGACACGGAGTCCGGACTCTTGGTAAATCGGCATCGCCACCGGGTAACGGCAGAGATCGCCCAAAGTCGTCACGCCGCTCTTGCGCACGGTCTCGATGCCTTCGCGCACGGCTTTTTGTTGGTCGACGATGGGCAGCTTGGACTTGAAGCGCGAGACGTTGATCAACCAAGCGGTATAGAGGACCCGGCCTTCTTGAGTGTCCGGAAGCGGGTGCGGGTATTTTTCGAAATGCGTGAGCGAAAGGTCGGCGTGTGCGTTGACCAAACCCGGTATCAAGGTGTGCCGGGGATAATCCTGGACCTCGGCGTCCGGATACTTCGCCCTCAAAGCATCCGGAGCCCCCACTTCCAAGATGCGGCCCCCTTGAAAGGCTACCCCACCTGGCGAGAGATTTTCCCCTTCCACCGGAATCAAATGTTGGGCGGTGACGATTCGCACTTTGGATTGCTGGGGTATCGGGTGAGTCACGTGGGGATTTCCTTTAGAGGGGACCGTTGTCGATGAGGCGTTTTTTGTTGATATAGACCGCCAAAATCAAGCGGGCGGGTTTATCCAAGACTTCCAGGGATGCGAGGGTTTCCGCATCGACGATCTCCGCGTATTGGATGCGGAGGTCGCCTCCCTCGGCGAGCAAGTCCCGACCCTTTTCGGCGATGACGGCGACCCGCTTCTCCCCGCCGCGGGCCAAGTCTTGGGCCAGTAAAATGGCGCGTCCCAACTTCAGGGCCTCTAGCTTCTCCGCCTCGGACAGATAAGCGTTGCGCGAACTCATCGCCAAACCCGTCGCCTCACGGACGGTGGGCAGTCCCACTACCTCGACCGGCATGTGCAGGTCGAGCGCCATGCGCTGGATCACCTTCAACTGCTGGTAATCCTTTTCGCCGAAAACCGCCACGTGAGGCTGAACGATCAAGAACAAGGCGGCGACCACGGTCGCGACTCCGCGAAAATGCCCCGGGCGGAAAACGCCGCAAAGCCCTCGGCTCAAATCCTCGACGGTGACGAAGGTCTGGTGCCCAGGCGGATAGATATCAGCGCTGTCCGGAATAAAGAGACAATCGACGCCGCGCGCCTCGGCCATGGCGGCGTCGCGCTCAAGGTCGCGGGGATATTTCTCGAAATCCTCAAGCGGGCCGAACTGGGTGGGGTTGACGTAGATGGACATCACGACAATATCGGCGCGGCGCTTGGCCTCGTCAACGAGCCTCAAGTGGCCTTCATGGAGATATCCCATGGTCGGAACGAAGGCGATGCGCTTCCCGGAGGCGCGCCATTCCAGGGCTTGGGATTGCATGTCACGGGCGGAGGGAATTCGCCGCATCGTTATCCTCGTGCTTTAGCTTTTCTGTTCGCTGAAACTGTGTTGCAGGTCGGGAAATTCGCCGCTGCGCACCTGGGCGACGTAACCGCCGACCGCGGACTGGATGACCGTCTTGAGATCGGCGAATTTTTTCACGAACTTCGGCGCGATATCCTCGAACATTCCCAACAGGTCGTAGCAAACCAGGACCTGCCCGTCGCAATGACGACCGGACCCTATCCCGATGGTCGGAACGCCGACTTCTTTGGTCACCTGTTTGGCGAGCTCGAGGGGAATGCCCTCGAGGACCATCGCGTAGGCTCCCGCTTGCGCGACGGCCTTCGCGTCCCGCAAGACCTTCTTGGCCGCGTCCTTGCCTCGCCCTTGAATTTTATAACCGCCCATTTGCTGCACGCGTTGCGGCATCAATCCGACGTGGCCCATCACCGGAATCCCCAAATCCACCACCGCGCGGATGGTCTCGGCGATCTCCTCGCCGCCCTCCATCTTGACGGCCTCGGCCCGGCCTTTTTTCAGGGCGGCGCCCGAAACTCGGATCGCGTCTTCTTTGGAGGCTTGGTAGGAAAGGAACGGCAGGTCGCAGACGACATGGGCACGGGCGGCGCCTTTCGCGACGCAATGACTGTGATAAATCATGTGGTCCATCGTGACGCCCAAGGTGTTCTTGCGCCCTTGGACGACCATGCCGAGGGAATCTCCGACCAGAAGCACGTCGACGCCGGCCGCGTCGAAAAGCCGCGCGAAGGTGTAATCGTATGCGGTGACCATGACGATCTTTTCGCCCTTGGACTTCATGGCGGCAATCTGGGGAACGGTGAGCTTTTTCTCTGCCATAGAATTAAGGCCGTTTAGGTCTTGCTGCTGATCGAGACGTAATGCTTGTCCAACTTCGCCTTGCGCATGTTCAGAATTTCTTTCAGCAGATTTTTATAGTCTTCCTCGTTCTTGACGATGTCAATCTCGGTGCAATTGACCGTCAAGAGGGGGGTCTCGTCGTATTCGAAAAAAAACTGATTGTAGGCCTGGCAGAGACGCTCGATATATTGGCCCGAAATCGACTTCTCGTAGGGGATCCCGCGCTTCTTGATGCGCTCGCGGAGCGTGTCGACGCTGGCCTGAAGGAAAATCACCAGGTCGGGCTTGGGAACTTGGGCGTCGAGGACGCGGTACAGTTTGTCGTAAAGATGGATCTCTTCCTCGCTCAAATTGAGCATCGCGAAAATGCGGTCTTTGGCGAAGATGTAGTCGGAAATCGTCGCTTGCTTGAAGAGATCCTGCTGCATCAGCACTTTCTGCTGCTGGTAACGGGACAAGAGAAAAAAAACTTGGGTCTGGAAGGCGTGGGATTTGGGGTCTTTATAGAAAGAGGGCAAAAAAGGATTTTCCTCGGCCTCTTCCAGGACGATTCGCCCCTGGAATTCCTCGGCCAAGAGGTGCGTCAAGGTCGTCTTGCCGACGCCGATGGGACCTTCCACCGCAATGTAACGCAGGGGCTTCATTGCAAAAGGATTAGTATAGGCGAATGCGGCCTGTCTACCGGATTTCCTTCCACTGATAGACCATTCCGGGACTGACCCCCAAGGTGCGCGCCGCCTGATAGGGGCTGCCTCCGGCGCCGGCTAGAGCCGCCGCGACCACGCGCCCCTTCAAAACTCCGAGCGTCATGCCTTCCCGGTAGGCCCAAGGATGGGCATTCCACTCCGAAACGCGTTCCGCCACCCTATCCTCGCGCATCCGCTGATAGAGCTTGGAAGGCGCGCAATCCAGCGACTTGGCGGCCTTTCTCGCGTCGAAACCGAAATATTGCAGGGCTTTCGCCAGGATGAGGGTCTCGGTTTGCCGCCAAGTTTTTCCCGCTTCAAAGGGCAAATCGGAGGAAGGGAGGACCGAAGAACTCGGCATGGTCTCGCGTTGCACCGGACGTGGCGCTTTTGGGGCGCCCAATTTTTCCCGCCATGCCAACGGAAGGTCGCGGCTCCGCAGCGAATCCCCGCGGCGCAGGGCAGTGGCCACTCGAATCAAATTTTCCAGTTCTCGGACATTTCCCGGCCAGTCGTATTCCAGCATCTCTTTCAAGAGGTCCCGGCCCAGGCTCAACTTGGCCTTCTCGCCGTGCTCCTCCAGGTACTGGCGCGTGAACCTCTCGGCCAGTATCGGGATGTCCTCCTTGCGCTCGCGCAAGGGTGGAAGGAAAAGTTCGAGTTCGGCGATGCGATAATAAAGGTCTTCTCGGAAATCTCCGTTCTTGACCTGGTCGCCCAAGCGGCGGTGCGAGGCGCTGAGCAGTCGGAATTTCACCGAGCGAGCCCGGGTTTCGCCCAGGCGCGTGATCTCTTTTTCCTGCAAGACCCGGAGCAACTTCGCCTGCAGGGGCAGTTCAAGTTCGGCGATCTCGTCCAAAAACAAGGTTCCGCCTTCCGCCGACTCGATCAAGCCGGCCTTGTCTCGATTGGCGCCGGTGAAAGCGCCAGCCTTGTAACCAAAAAGTTCCGCCTCGATCAGGGTCGCGGGAAGGGCGGCACAGTTGACCGCGACGAAAGGGCCGGAGTGTCGCCGCGAATGCTCGTGTAGGGAACGGGCGAGCAGCTCCTTGCCCGTTCCGGATTCGCCATGCAGGACCACCGAAAGATCGGTGTCGCGCACCCGCTCCACGGTCCGGAAGAGCTCCTGCATCTCTTTGTTGCGGCTGACGAAGTTCATCTCGGCAAAGCGAACCAAAACGCTCGATTCAATTAAGCCTTCCCGCGCTCGAGTCAGATCCTGTTGGCTGCGGTCCAAGCGGTCCTGCAATTCACGGATCAGGCGCCGAAGCACCTCGGGATCCCGCTCCTCGCTCAATCGGCGCTCGGCGACCAAGAGCGAGGTCCCTGGAGCTATGGATTCGACGCGAGTCCGGGCCGCCTCGTCGGGGTTTTTATCCGATACCGTGGAGACCGCGGGGCCCTGCCCCACCGTTCCTGCATGGAGCTCCGCGCAGCGACCGCGTTTCTCCTCGTCATCGGCCAGCGGCAGCAATTCCGCGAGCAGATCTTGGAGGCGCACTTGATCGCCTTCGTCCCGGGCGATCTCCGCCCGCGTCAGCAAAACCCAAAATCGAAAACCAGCCAGGGAGTCTTCCTGCTGCGTGAGGCGGTCGGCGTCCCGGGCGGAGGTCTCCGCCTCGGCGAATCGCCCTTGGCGACGGAACAAATCGCCGATCTCGACGCGGGCCCTCGCCTCGAGGTATTTGGCATAAGCGGTTTTTTCCGGCAGTTTCTTGAGCAGCTTCAAGGCGAGTTCGAAGTTGCCCCGGGCCGGCTCGAAGTCCCCCCGCTCGGCCTGTATCGAGCCGATATTTTGTGCGAGGGCTGCGGCGCTGGAAAAATCCTCGAGGTAGTTCGCGAGCTCCATACCATGTCCGTAATCGTCCAGGGCGGTCTCGCGTTCTCCCAACAGGTGATGCGCTTTGCCGAGGCCGTTGTAGGCGCGGAGCAGGAATTCGAAATTTCGGTGCAGGCGCATCAGGGCCGAAGCCTCGAGAAAACTTTCGATGGCCGCCGAATAATCCTTGGCCAGGAGCTGCGCTTCGCCCAAATTATAATGCACCTTCATCAAGGTACGGGGATCGCCGACCCGGCGATAGAAGGGCAACATCTCTTGAAGAGCGGAGACGGCGCTGACCGCATCGCCCTTCAATAGATACGCATAACCCAAATCCTGGTTGAGCACCTTTTCTTGTTCCGGGGCGGGCAAGGCGCGCCATCGCCCTTGCACCGCCTGGAAAAGGGCAATGGCCTCGTCGATTTTCCCTTCTTGGCAAAGCAACCAGGCGAGGTAATTCTGCGCGCGAAGGTAGCGTGGACCTTCGCGAACTCCGCTCTCCTCGAGCAGGGCCAAGGCGCGTTCGAAGCGGGCCATCGCTTCCTCGTAGCGCTGGGCGACGATCCGATGCAGTCCCTGCCTCTCGTAGATGCCGGCGCGCAAGGAAAGCTTCCGCGACAGGTCTTCCACCGCCTGCGCCTCGATCTCGGCTTTCGTCAAAGAATCCGCGGCGGCTTCGAGGCGATGGTTTTTCATCAACTCCTCGGCTCGCTTCATCCACAATTCGGCTCGGGCGACGTGGTCCTCGGAAGACAGGGCCGCCAAAGCCGAGTCGATCTCGGGAAGGTCCAGGCTCGCCGTCTCGAAATCCAAGTCCGCCTCGCGAAAGACGGCGAGATTCCATCTCCCCTGGGCATCGATCCACCGCTGCTGCTGGGCCAACTGCTCGAGCAGGGCCACGACCAATTGGGGATTCCCATGCGTCTTCTCCCACAAGCGCTTCAGGAAATTCTCCGGAATCTTCTCGAGCCCGCTCAGCTCTCTCAAGAAGTCGGCGAGCTCATGCCGCGTGAAACAAGGAACCTCGACCGCCTCGACTTTCCAACCCTCTTGCTCGAGGGATTTTTCCAAGGCCGAACGATGTTCTGGGACCACGGTCAGTATCAAGACCGAGGGCGCCGCTTCGCCATGCCATGGGAAGTCTTGGTTCCCGTCCAGCACGGCCCCCTCTTCGAGAATCCAAAGATCGCTGGCTTCCCGCGAAGGCGCCGTGACTCGGATTTTCTCCATTTGAAATTGGTATTTCAATTCCTGGGCGACGCGACTTTTACCGGCCCCCGACTCGCCGACCAGGAGGAAAGCGCGGCGTTTGCCCTTGGCGCGCAGGGCCGTGCGCACCCTCGCGGTCAAATCGGACATGAGGGCTTCTCGGCCTATCCAGCGTTCCAGACGCCAAGGCCTGGGCCGAGGCGTGGCGTCCTTGGCGGGCCTACCGAAATCGATGGCGGCTAGGAGCTCCGCAGCGCTGCGATAGCGTCGCGCCGGATTTTTTTGCAGCAGGGTCTCGAAAATTTCGTTCCAGTAGGAGGGAACCTTCGGATTCTTCAAGCTGAGTTTGGGGGCCTTGACCGTCAGGTGGGCCTCGTAGGTTTCGGCGATGGTCCGACGGGCGAAGGGATTCTCGCCTCCGAAGAGCTGGTAGAAAACGACTCCCAAGGAATAGAGATCGGAACGTTCGTCCGCCGCTTCCTTCAGGATTTTTTCGGGGGCCATGGTCGAGGGCGTGCCGCCGGTCAGGGAGAATCGGGGATCGGCGAGACCTAAGTCGATGAGCTTGACGCGAGGAACTCCACCTTCCTCCACCACGATGAGATTGTTGCCCTTGAGGTCTCCGTGCAGCAACCGGGCGCGATGGATGGCCTGCAACCCGTGAATGGCCTGGAGAAAAAGTTCCGCGATCGCTTCCGGGGAAGCCCCTTTGGCGAAATTGGGCAGCGGCTTTCCCTCGAGATATTCCTCGGTGAAATAAAAGCGCCTCAGGCTTTCGTCATAACCGAAGTCTTGGATCCGAACGACGTTGGGATGGCGCAGGTCCTTGAGAAAAGCGAATTCGAATTTGAAGGCGCGCACGAGCTTCGTCTCG
>JAIOPF010000137.1 GCA_021414045.1 Deltaproteobacteria bacterium
GATTTCTCGACGGTCTCGACTTCCTGGGAAAGGACCTTCGTTTCGTCCTTGAAAAACGCCGCGATACCCACTCCCTCCTTTTGGCGCATCTTCTCGAGGGCGGCGAAGGATTTCTTGAGGAGTCCCTCCAACTCGCGCCAGAGGCTCTCGACGTCGATGGCTTCTTCGGTGATCACCACGTCCGGCAAGGCCAGGAGCGTGTCGAGGCTCAGGTCGGTGGATAATTTCAAGGCTTGGGCGGCGCCCTTCAGCGCCTTGTGGTAATCCTTCATCTTGGCCAAGTCGATGCGGACGGTGCCCTCCCCCGGTTGCACTGCCTCTTCCTTGATGAGGATATCGATGCGTCCCCGCGAGAAAACGGACTTGGCGGCTTCAGCGATCTTGCCCTCCAGTATCGAGAAACGCTGGGAGAGGCGAAGGTTCACTTCGCAAAACTTGTGGTTGACGCTCTTGGTTTCGACGACGACCCGGCGACCGCCGACCCGCCCCTGCACGATCCCGTAGCCGGTCATGCTTTTAATCATGAAAATCTCCTGGTTCTGGGTATTTAACCCTTCGATTGGGCTTGGGCAAGCGAAACGGAGTTCCTAAGAAAAAGGGCCGGAATCCTTTCGGAAACCGGCCCTGATTAAATCTCCTGGAAAGAAGAGAAAAACTACTTAAAGGTAAAGACCATTTTCGTGCCACCGACCTCGACCAAGTCGCCGTTTTGTAGGCTCTTGGACTCGACTTCCTCGCCGTTGACGAAGGTCCCGTTTTTACTGACCAAATCGAGGACTCCCGCGCCGTTGCTGTCATGGAACATCATGGCATGGAGCCGGGAGATGGCGGGATCGTCCAAGACCAGGTCAGGAAGCCGTTTGAAAGACCCGATACTGTCCGTCGAGGTTTCTTGAGCGATCTTTTTGTCCTGGGGGGACTTCTTGGCGATGTAATTCATGATGAGCTTCTTGGTGAAGTCATCCAGGGACATCGTGAAGTCCATGCTGAAAACCTGGGTTTTATTGATATCGTCGAGGCTTCGGCCTATCGCCTTGCAGGTGCCTTCCGGCAACTTGACGATCTGCCCCTTGTTCTTGCCCTCGGTGATTTCGAACACCGCTACGACGCGCTTACCGGAACCGGTCATGGACTCACCTCCCTGTCGAATCGGAAAAGCCTCGTCCTCAAGCATGACGGGAACGTCGTTTTGAACCGGATACAACAGTTCGCACTTCATGCAAAGGATGGCTTGCTTGCCCGAGTCATAGCTTACCTTACCCTGACAACGGGGGCATACTAAAATTTCGAGCAATTCCGGCCGAACCGTCATGAACACTCCGGAGCGAAAAACTTGAGCTAAAGACCGCTTACTTCGGTGCGGCGGCTGGAGCTCCCGAGTTGTAGGCGGAGACCACTTGAGCGGTCAGATCCGTCGCGCCCGGGGCGTAGAGAACGGCATCCTGAGAGGATTCGAAAATCAGGTTGTAGCCGCCCTTTTGGCCGACGCCCTGCACGATGCCACGCATCTTGACGATGATGTTTTGGGTCATCTCGGCTTCTTTGGTGGCGATCTCGCTGCGGAATTGGGTGAGGGTCTTTTGCAGATCGAGGAACTTATCCCGGTATTCCGCTTCCTTCGCCTTCATGGCATCGGGGTTGAGCGTGGTGCGCTGGGTCTCGAGCTGATCCTTGAGCCCCTTCAGGGCGTCTTGCTTGGCCGTCAGTGCGTTTTGCTTTTGCTCGAATTGCGCCTTCAAGGAGGCCTTCGCCCGTTTACCCTCTTCGACGTCGTTCAAAGCCTTCTGAAAATCGACGAGACCGATTTTCAAAGTTTGGGCATGGACCGCCACCGGATGCATCGTCAAAAACATCAGCGCGGCCACTACATACTTCCATCGTTTCATAGGGTGTCTTCCTCCTTAATAGGAAACCAGGGATTTATAACCGAAGCCCATTTAAATCAAGTCGCGGCGTTCGGCACTAAAAAAATGACCCGATCGTGAAATTAAACACGCTGCGTTTCTCCCCTTCACGACGGGCGAAGGGAAAGCCCCACTCGAAACGGAGTGGTCCGAAGGGGGAAAGCCAACGGATCCCCGCCCCCGCATCCGCCCGCAATTTCAGCGGATTCAGGGATTCGTCCTCGGCGAAGGCATTGCCCGCGTCGACGAAAACGACGCCACGGAAACCCGCCGCGTCATAGAGCGGAAACTCGTATTCGAGGTTAAAAAGCAGCAGCTTATTGCCGCCGTAGACGAATTCTTGGTCGCTACCGGTGATGCCATCGGGAATGGTGACCCGGGGCCCGACGGAGCGAAATTCGTAACCGCGCAGGCTATTGATGCCTCCCGTAAAGAAACGCTCGAAAAGCGGAACGGGTTGATCATTTAATGATTTAATATAGCCAATCCGGCCATTGAACTTGAGGGTGGAATTTTTCCACAGTGGAACATAAACCCGCTGATTCGCCGTTACTCGCAGGAAGTCAACGTCTCCCCCTATGCCATTGCCGGCATATTCGATCGAGAGGTTGCTGTAGAGGCCCTTCGTGGTGGTAATGGGGTTATTGCGGGTGTCACGCTGAAATTGAAAGACCAGGCTAGAGGTCAAGCCATCGGCGTTTTGCTTGAAAAACAAGGGGACGATAAGATTGAAGTCGTCGAGTTTGACGTCTTCGATCTTATAACCGATGCTGAAAGAGCTAAAATCGAAAACTCGGCGCCCGAAATCGATCTCACCGCCGAAGGACTTGCGCCGGAAATCCTCGAAGTCGCTAGTGATCTTGAAGCCGTTGGCCTGCAGGATCCAGTCGGTATCGAAAAGATAGGGATCGGTGAACTGAAAGGAGAACTGCTGGCGTTTGCCGGAGATTTCCCCGTTCAAGGATCCGCTGATCCCCAGTCCCATGAAATTGTTTTTCGACACGGAAGCCGTCAAAAGGAAACTTTCCGAAGAGCTGAAACCCGCGCCGACACTGAAAGTCCCAGTAGGCTTTTCCTTGACGTTGATATTGAGAACCAACTTGTCGTCGGTGGAACCGCGAGGCGTGGAAATATCGACCGTCTCAAAATAGCCGAGCTGCTCCAACTTTCGCTTGGACAAACGAACCAGGCTTTCGTTGTAGAGGCTGTTTTCGACCACCCGTAGTTCGCGCCGAATGACCTTGTCGCGGGTGATGGTGTTACCCGTGATGTTGATGCGCTCGACAAAGACCTTTTTACCTTCATCCGTGACGAAGTTAATGTCGGCGGTCTTGGTGTCGTCATGAATGTTGGTCTGGGGATTGATATTCGCGAAGGCATAGCCCTGGTTCCCGTAGAACTCGGTCAACTTTTGGAGGTCTTCCTCCATGATCTTTTGGCTGTAGTAGTTGCCCTTGAAGGTATGGAGCTGTTTGACCAATTCTTCTTTAGTGGTCAGAATATCCCCGTCGAAGCTGATGTCGCCGATTTTATAGGCGTCACCTTCGTCGATGAAGTAAGTGAGAATCAAACCATTCGCTTTCGCGGAAGCCTCGACCTTAGGCTGGCCGACCCGCACCTTCATATATCCCTTATTGAGGTAATTGTAGGTGATGAGCTGGATGTCTTGGTCGATCACTTCTTCTTTGTATTTTCCGGAACCGGTCAAGAAAGAGAGGATTCCCTTCTTCTTGGTGCGGATGATCTTGCGAAGCTTGGCGTCGCTGAAAACCGTATTGCCCTCAAAATTAATCTCGCGCACCACCTCGGCCTTGGACTCGGTGATCTTGAAGACCAGCTCGCGCTGCCCGCCCTTTTCGCGCACCTCGGTCTCAATGGTGGTGGCCCCGTAGCCGTCCTTATTGTAGATCTCCTTGAGCTTTTCCTTGGACTCGGCGAGTTTGCGGTTGTCGGCCGGCTGATTCACCTTGACCGTGATGGTCTCGCGTATCTTGTTTTCGCTGATCTTCTTATTGCCTTCGATCACGATCTTGTCGATGGGACCCTTTTCGACGACTTTGAAGATGATCTTGACCCCGCCAGGAGCCGGCTCTTTGTCCGCCTGGACATCCTCGAAAAGCCCCAACTTATAGACCCTGCCGACGTCGGCGCTGACCTTATCGCGGGAGTATTCGGTGCCCTTCGTTTGCTGAATCTGCGTCAAGATGACTTGGCTTTCGACGGTGCGATTGCCCACGACGACGATATCGACGACTCGTTCTTGGGCAGAAGCGCTGCGGGAAGAAAAAACAGCGAGCAGGAGGAATAGGAAAATCCAGGCGGAGTGTGGGGAGATCTTCTTGCGGTTCATGAGTGTCATGGTCGCTGTACCCGCCCGTCCTTCATCTGGACGCTTCGCGGCAGCCGTTGGGCCAGCCTTTCGTTGTGGGTGACGACCAGCAGGGTCATCCGGTGTTCTTGCTGAAGCTTCATGAGTAAATCCGCCACTTCTTCTCCCGTTCGGCTGTCGAGGTTGCCGGTGGGTTCGTCCGCGAACAAGACCCGCGGCCGGGCCACCAAGGCCCGCGCGATGGCCACTCGCTGTTGCTCGCCTCCGGACAGTTCGGCGGGCCGATGCTCTAATCGCCCGCTCAAGCCGACCTGGCTCAATAGCTCTTCGGCCCCCCGCTCCGACTCGCGCCGGGATTGCCCGCCGATCAAGAGGGGAAGCATCACGTTCTCCCGCGCATTCAACATCGGCAGCAGGTGGTGAAACTGGAAAACAAAACCCATGGTCCGATTCCGGAAGCGGCTGAGTTCGGCGTCGGAAAAGGAAAACAAGTCGCTCCCCTCAAACGTCACTCGCCCCTTCGTCGGTTTATCCAGAGTGCCCAAAATATGGAGCAAGGTCGATTTCCCGGCCCCGAACTCCGCACCAGCCAAGCGATCGCGATTCCGAGGGCGATTCCGAATCCCGCGCCCAACACGCCGATCGCCAAGCCCTGATAGGCGAAAAGCCTCTGCACCGCCCCGTTCGAAGCCCCGATGGCCCGGAGTATCGAAATCTCCCGGCCGCGGTCGAAAATCATCAAGAGCAAGACGCCGACGATGTTGAAAGAAGCCACCGCCACCACCGTGGCCATGATCAACAAAAACATCACGCGTTCTTTTTTCAACGCCGAGAAGAGCGGGCCGTTCAATCGTTGCCAACTCACCGCCTCGTACTCTCGGCCCAGAGCCGATTTTAATTCAGCGGCTCTCGCATCGGCCTCCAGCGGATGCCGCAACAGCATCTCGATGCCGGTCGCAACGCCCGCGTTGCCGAGAATTTCCTGCATGCGCTGGATATCCACGAAGGCGAAGCCATGATCAAACTCGTAGAGACCCGTCGTGAATGTTCCCGCCACGCGGAAAGTCTGGAAATCCTTCTCAACGCCCTTTGCTGAGGATTTTTTCGGAAGAAAAATCTTGAGCGTCTCCTCGGAGCCTTCGATTCCCAGCTCTTGAGCGAGATCGGCTCCTAAAACGACCGTCGGCAAATTTCCCGGGGTCCGCAGCAGATCCTCAATCTTTGCGGGTACTTGCGTCCCGCCTAAAGGGCGAGTCTTTACAGCATAGACCCTGGCAAAGGTCAAGGGATCGATTCCCTTAAAAACCGCTCCTTTAACCCGTCCATGGGCCACCATCAGCACTTCTCTGTACAAGAATGGAGTGCCGACGACGAACTCCCCGCCCAATACCCGGGAAATCTCCTTTTCCTCGGCGGCGGGGTCCTTCATCTCCCCTTCTTTCATCACCACCAAGTGCGCATTGAAGCCAAGGATGCTCTCGCGGAAAACTTTTTCGAATCCACCCAAAACCGCCTGAGTCAAAGTCAGCGTGGCCACTCCCAAGGCAAGTCCAAGGATGGCCAGGCGCAGAACAAGGCGTATCCCGCGCTTGGATGGGCTGCGCAAATATTTCTTCGCCAGATAGAGATCCCAAAACTTCATTCGTAGCGCAGCGCCTCCACCACCGTCAGCCGCCGCCCCTCGCGAGCCGGCAACCAAGTCGCCGCCAAACTCACGCCCAGCGCCAAAAGAAACGTCAGACCCATCCACCAAGGATTCAAATCCACCGGCAAGGCATCGAGGTAATAAGGCGCCGGCAAGGGAAGCTTGACGACGCGGAGCAGGAGACAGATCCCGCCGCCGACGATAATGCCGCTCAAGCCTCCCAAAACGCCGATCCACAGGCCCGCTCGATAAAAGATGCCTCCGATCCCGGCTTCGCCCATGCCCAAGGATTTCAAGACCGCGAGATCGCGGCGGCGCTCGTAGACCACCATCATCAACATCGACAAAATATTGAAGGAGGCGAGCAGAGTCATGAGAACTAGGACAAGGGCCATGCCGCCCCGCTCCAAACGCAGGGCCGAGAAAAGGCGGGCATTCCTTTCCTGCCAGGTCGCGACGCGGTCGACGCCCGGAAAGGCCCCAAACGACGCCTTGCGCTTCGACGAATCGCCGGGATCCTTGAAATAAACGCCCAGCTGTTCCGGCGAGTTCGCTCCAAAGACCCTTTGCACCTCTCCGAGCGAGGCCAAGGCGAACTTATTGTCGTAATCGAAGTATCCGGATTTGAAGGTCCCCACGACGCGAAAGGCGCGCACCGTCGGCTCCACCTCGCCGGTGGGGCCAACCTCGCCAAAGGGATAGAGCAGTTCGACCTTTTCCAGCATCATCGGCACGATGCCGAGGCTTGCCGCCAATTCCTTGCCCAAAACAATGCCCGGCAACTCCTCGCCCTTTGCTTGCAGCGAGGACCAGTCTTCCCCCTCTTCGAAATAGACCTGGAAATCCGCGGGAAACGGCGGAGCGGAAGCGTCGATCCCGCGAACGCGCACGCCCTGGGTCTCGTCTTCCTCCGTGCGCAGGACGGCCTCGCCCTCGACGAAGCGCGAGACGTCCCGGACTCCGGGAACTTGCCTGGACTTCACTAGCAAGTCGGGGCCGAGGCCCTCGCCTGCTTTCATGGTCAAGGAGAGATGCGGGGAAAAGCCTATCACCTTCGCCTGCAAATCCTTGCCGAAGCCGACCATGACGGCCTCGACGACGATGAAGGAGGCGACGGAAACCAGGACGCCGAGGATGGCCATCCAAGTCAGGAAGGAGACGAGGAAACTCCGTTTTTTTCCGGATAGAAATTTGATGGCGAGGAAGGTCTGCGCTTTCATGGCGCCTTCGGCTCTAGCCTTTCGCCCGCATGTGCGGGAAGAGAATGACGTCGC